>JBFKFP010000025.1:0-23493 GCA_041618535.1 Flavobacteriaceae bacterium | reverse complement strand
TCTTGCCTATTCTCCCGGAGTAGCCGAACCCTGCCTTGAGATTCAAAAAAAGAAATCTAACGTTTACAAATATACGACCAAAGGAAACCTTGTGGCTGTAATATCGAATGGAACGGCAGTGCTTGGATTAGGAAATATTGGTCCTGAAGCCTCAAAACCTGTTATGGAAGGAAAGGGCCTTTTGTTTAAAATATTTGCAGATATAGATGTATTCGATATTGAGGTTGACACCGAAGACATAGAAGAATTTATCCAGACGGTTAAGAATATAGCTCCAACTTTTGGCGGGATTAATCTTGAGGATATAAAAGCGCCGGAAGCATTCGAGATAGAAAAGCGTTTGAAGGAGGAACTAGATATCCCGGTGATGCATGACGATCAGCACGGGACTGCCATAATCTCTGCAGCGGCTCTGTTGAATGCTGCCGAACTATGTGGGAAGAAGATAGGGGATATGCTTATGGTGATTAGCGGTGCCGGAGCAGCAGCCATATCCTGCTCAAGACTGTATCAGGCTTTCGGTGTGAAAAAAGAAAATATGGTAATGCTGGACAGCAAGGGAGTGATAAGGCATGACCGTGAAAACCTGACAAAAGAAAAAGCTGAATTTGCCACGAGGCGAGATCTGAATACCCTTGAAGATGCCATGAAAGGGGCCGATGTTTTTATCGGACTATCTATGGCTGACCTGGTAACACCAGAGATGTTGCTTTCTATGGCAAAAGACCCTATTGTTTTTGCTATGGCCAATCCTGATCCGGAAATTGCCTATGATATCGCAATGCAAACAAGGGATGATATCATAATGGCCACCGGGAGAAGCGACCATCCCAACCAGGTAAATAATGTACTGGGCTTCCCGTTTATCTTCCGCGGGGCTCTTGATGTAAGAGCTACTTCAATAAACGAAGAAATGAAAATAGCAGCGGTTGTTGCATTGGCTGAACTGGCCAAAGAGCCTGTTCCGGAGCAGGTTAACATCGCATACGACCAAACTTACCTCACTTTCGGTAAGGATTATATCATTCCAAAACCCTTTGATCCGAGGTTGATAGCGGTTGTTCCGCCAGCGGTTGCTAGAGCGGCAATGGAAAGTGGTGTGGCCCAGGAACCTATAGAGGACTGGGATGAGTATGAGGAGTCGCTGCTGCAGCGTTTGGGTTCTGACAATAAAATTGTCAGGCTCATGCATGGGCGTGCCAGATCAAATCCTCAGAGGGTGGTCTTTGCCGAGGCAGACCAATTACCGGTTCTTAGGGCTGCGCAAATTGTTCATGATGAAGGAATTGCACATCCTATTCTGCTGGGGCGTACAGATACAATCAAGAACCTGATGGAAGAGATTGAATTTGACGCAGATGTCCCGATAATCGATCCGAAAAGTGACGAGGAACTCAAACGTAAGAATTACTACGCTGAAGTTTACTGGAAGAGCCGTAAAAGAAGGGGAATCACTCTGTATTCAGCGCAGCAGCTCATGCGTGAAAGGAATTACTTTTCTGCGATGATGGTTAATGAAGGAGATGCGGATGCCCTTATCACAGGCTTTTCGAGAGCCTACCCAAAGGTTGTTAAACCTATACTTGAATTGATCGGGCTGGATAAAGGTGCTTCCCGCATAGCGACCACCAACCTGCTAATGACCTCTAGAGGACCGATGTTCCTGAGCGATACCTCGATAAATATTGAGCCAAGCTCTTCAGACCTGGCCAAGATAGCCCAGATGACTGCAGTTACGGTAAGGATGTTCGGAATGGAGCCCGTAATGGCCATGGTTTCGTATTCGAATTTCGGATCCTCGGAGAATGAGAACGCATCCAAGATCAGGAAGGCAGTTTCATATCTTCACCGGAATAACCCGGAACTGATAGTTGACGGTGAACTGCAGACGGATTTTGCTCTAAACAATGAAATGCTTCAGGACATCTTCCCATTCTCGAAATTGGCCGGAAAGAAGGTGAACACCCTGATTTTTCCGAACCTTGACTCAGCTAATATCACCTATAAGCTTTTGAAAGAATTGAATCAGGCTGACAACATAGGGCCCATAATGATGGGACTTAAAAAACCAGCCCACATCCTTCAACTCGATGCCAGTGTTGACGAAATTGTCAATATGACCGCAATAGCAGTAATCGATGCTCAGAAAAAGCAAAAAAGACTGGCTAAATCCTAGCTATTTTTGAGGTCTTTGGTGAAGATTTATATATAATTATTTTCTTACATTTGGTTTCATAAGAAACCAATCTTAATGATAACGCATATAGAGGGGAAACTGACCGAAAAAAATCCTACAGATGTTGTGATTGATTGTAATGGGGTTGGATATCTTCTCAATATTTCATTACACACATACTCCCAGATTCCCGATAAAGAGAATTTGAAACTGTATACGCACTTTCAGGTCAAGGAGGATTCGCATACGCTTTATGGGTTTTCAACAAAAACAGAGAGGGAAATTTTCCGATTACTGATTTCGGTAAATGGGATTGGAGCAAGCACGGCGCGCACCATGTTGTCTTCTCTGACGCCGGAACAAATTAAGGATGCGATAGCGAAAGAAGACGTCAGAACCATTCAATCTGTGAAGGGGATTGGACTTAAAACAGCCCAAAGGGTCATAATCGATTTAAAAGATAAAATTCTGAAAGTCCATCAAATAGATGATTCTTCGGTTTTCACGGGCAATACAAACAAGGATGAAGCGTTATCTGCTTTAGAAGTTTTGGGGTTTGTGAAAAAGCAGGCTGATAGGGTCGTAAGCAAGATTGTTGCAGATGATCCCAATGCCTCCGTGGAATCGATTATCAAACAGGCCTTAAAAAACCTTTAAAGTGTTTTGAACCTAACGACCAACTTAAAATTTACAAACACTGCCCGCCTCGTCACCGCCCTCTGCGTAGCCTTTTTGGCTTCAATTGGTGCAATGGCACAGGAAACCCCGGTTGAACAAGATACAACCAGTACCGGTTATTCCTTTGGAAACCTTATTCTTCCAAACCCAAACAGCATTGTTTCCAAATACACTTATGACCCGGTCACGAACCGATATATCTATACGGAATCTGTCGGGAATTTTAATATCAATTATCCAATCATCCTGACTCCTGAAGAATACCGTCAGTTGGTTTTGCGCGAGAATATGAAGTCTTATTATAAGCAGAAGATTGATGCGGCCGACGGGAAAAAGGAAGGAACCGAGGAAATGCAGAAAAATCTTATTCCCGAGTTCTACGTCAATTCCAGTTTTTTTGAATCTATTTTTGGCGGTAATACCATTGAGGTCGTCCCTCAGGGAACAGTCGAGATGGATTTAGGTGTTCTATTTACCAAACAAGACAACCCATCCTTCTCTCCACGGAATCGTAGTAATTTCACCTTCGATTTCGATCAGCGTATCAGTTTGAGTTTGCTGGGAAAAGTAGGTACAAGGCTGCAGGTTAATGCAACTTATGACACTCAAAGTACATTCAATTTCCAGAATCTGATCAAACTTGAATATACTCCTACCGAAGATGATATTATCCGTAAAATTGAAGTGGGTAATGTCAATATGCCGATAAACAGTTCATTGATAACCGGGGCCCAAAGCCTATTTGGTGTTAAGACCGAATTGCAATTCGGTAAAACCCGCGTAACAGGGGTGTTCTCTGAACAACAATCAGAATCCAGGACTGTTGTTGCCCAGGGAGGCGGAACCCTCGAGGAATTCAATTTTTTCGGTTTGGATTATGACGAAAACCGACACTTTTTCCTGGCTCAGTATTTCCGGGAAAACTATGATAAGGCCTTGTTGAACTATCCTTTCATAAACAGCAATGTACAGGTTACACGAATAGAGGTCTGGGTGACCAACCGGAATAATCAAACCGAAAACGTCAGGAATGTTGTTGCTTTTCAGGATCTTGGCGAGTCTGAAACAGTGGGATCGACTGTTACTCTTTTTGCCGGCCCGGGAGACTTTCCCGATAATGGAAATAACGCCTTCGACCCTACCAATATAGGTGGTGCCGGGTCACAGCTTAACGATGCGGTCAGGGATATCGCCACCGTCCAGAGTGGTATTCTTGTGCCCGGCGTCCAGGAAGGCTTTGATTATGGCATCCTCGAAAATGCGAGGAAATTAAGAGAGGGACAGGAATTCACACTTAATACCCAATTAGGATTCATCTCCTTGAATCAACGCCTGTTGAATGATGAAATAGTTGCCGTAGCTTTCCAATACACCGTAGGCAACCAGGTTTACCAGGTAGGCGAATTCGCTAACGACGGGGTTGATGCCACAGATGTTTCTGTCGACAACTCGGGAGTTCAGATCGTCAACAATAACAACCTCGTTCTTAAAATGCTGAAGAGCGCGGTAACCAATGTTGATGAGCCCATTTGGGACCTCATGATGAAAAATATTTATGATACGGGTGCATTCCAGTTAAGCCAGGAGGATTTCCGGTTAAACATCTTTTATACAGAGACTTCGCCTTTAAACTATATTACGCCGGTTGACGGAACGCCATTTCCTGCTCCCGGCCCCAATGAGGATCCGCTGGAGGAAACACCACTTCTCAGGGTGTTTAACTTCGACAGGTTGAATTTTAATAATGACCCCCAATTCAATGGAGACGGTTTCTTCGATTTTGTACCGGGAATAACCGTTTTTCCCCAATTCGGAAAGATCGTTTTTACCAAGGTTGAGCCGTTTGGCCGTTACCTGTTTGATAAACTTGATATTGATAATAATCCATCGGATAACGAGTCCGATTACGAGGATATTTCACAATATAATCCCAACCAGCAACGGTATGTTTATGATAAGCTTTATAAACAGACAAAAACTGCAGCTCTCGAGGACGGGGAGAAAAATAAATTCCAGGTAAAAGGACGATATAAATCGGAAGGTGGTGCGGGGATACCGATAGGCGCATTTAACGTTCCCAGGGGTTCCGTACGCGTGACAGCTGGCGGGCGGGTTCTGGTTGAAGGTGTTGACTATACGGTCAATTATCAACTGGGTACCGTTCAGATACTCGATCCTGCGCTGCAGGCCTCCAATACTCCTATTCAGATCTCCGTTGAGAACAATGCGGTTTTTGGCCAGCAAACAAGACGGTTTACCGGTTTAAATGTAGAGCATCAGTTTAATGAGAACTTCCTTATTGGTGCCACTTTTCTTAATCTGAATGAACGGCCAATCACCCAGAAGGCGAACCTGGGGACGGAGCCCATAAACAATACAATTGTCGGATTGAACGGCAATTTCTCGACCGAGGTACCATTCCTGACTCGATTGGCAAACAAATTACCGAATATCGATACGGATGTGCCCTCTAACCTATCCCTACGGGGAGAGTTTGCCTATCTGCTGCCGGGATCGCCAAAGGGAACCCGGTTGAATGACGAGGCTACCTCCTATATCGATGATTTTGAAGGAACCCAGAATGCCATAGACCTGTCTTCGGCCCAGTCCTGGTTCCTGTCGAGTAGGCCGAGGGGGGTAGGAAATGCGGCAGACGATGTGCTTGGCATAGAAAGCGGCTTTGACAGGGCTTTCCTTAACTGGTATTCCGTTGATCCGATCTTTTACAGCAATTTAAGGCCATCTGGTATAAGTGATGACGATGTATCAGACCTCTACACAAGAAGGGTATTTATTGATGAGATTTTTCCACAGGTAGATATCGTGCAGGGACAGGCCACCGTGATTAACGCGCTGGACCTTGTGTATTACCCGGATGAACGAGGACCCTACAACTACGATCCTTCAGCTATCAATGGCCAAGATCCGTCATCAGCATGGGCGGGTATTTCACGTCAGCTGACCTCAACAGACTTCGAGCAGGCCAACGTGGAATATATCGAATTCTGGTTGCTGGATCCGTTTTTGGAGAATCCCTCGAATCCCGGAGGTAAACTGACATTTAACCTTGGGAATATTTCTGAGGATGTACTTAGGGACGGGCGGAAAATATACGAGAACGGCCTTCCGGAAGATGGGAACGTAATCGGGGTTTTGCCACAAAGTGCTTACGAAACCGTTTATCCTCAGAACCAATCACTGATATATGCCTTCTCTACTTTAGGTGCAGAGAGATCCAAACAGGATGTTGGTTATGACGGTTATAGTGATCAGGATGAGGCTTCGATTGCTGAATTCGGTCCATATACCAGTGTTGAAGACCCTTCCAATGATAATTACACCTTTTTCCTGAATACTGAAGGAAATATCTTCGAACGGTATAAGCGATACAACGGCCTGGAAGGCAATTCACCCGATACCTTTACCGATACCAACCGAGGCTCCACAACTCAACCCGACGTGGAAGACATAAACCGTGATAACACTATGAACACCATAGACAGTTATTACGAATACGAGATCGATATCACACCCTCCGATCTGGCAGACTTCAATAATCCTATTATAGTTGATCGTAAAGAAGGGACAGTCTCCCTTCCAAACGGGAATTCCGCAACTACCAGATGGTACCAGTTCAGGATTCCCCTGACAGAGCCTACTGATGAGGTTGGTGGTATTACCGATTTCAGGTCTATTCGGTTCGCAAGGATGTTCCTTCAGGGTTTTAACCAGAAAACCGTATTGAGATTTGCTACCCTCGACCTGGTGAGAAGCGACTGGCGGCGTTATCGCCTTTCACTCGATGATGAACCGAATAACGATAACGACTTAACTGATTTCTCAGTTGGAATAATAGGTATTCAGGAGAACGATGGAAGCTATGTTTCACCACCCGGAATTGTCAGGGAGCAGCTTAACAATAACAATACAATTGTCCGTCAGAATGAACAGTCGCTGGTTCTAAATGCATGCGGGCTTGAACCCAGGGATTCACGAGCGGTATTCAAGAATATTAATGTCGATATGAGGCAGTTCAATAAACTGCGTATGTTCATGCATGCTGAAGAGGGAGAACAACCAGGTTTGGGTGATGGAGAAATGGTCGGTTTTATCAGAATGGGGAACGACTTCACCCAGAATTTTTACCAGATTGAGATTCCGCTCCAGGTAACTACAGGTAACTCTCTTGATCCTGCTACCGTCTGGCCGGAAGTAAACGAGATCGACCTGCCTATTAACGCCTTGGAAAAGATCAAGTCTATAGGGATCACCGATGGAACACTTTTAAATGAGGATCCCACCTTCTACGATGTGATAGATGGCGAATTGGTGGAAATACCAGTTGCCGAATTCGCACCAAGACAGCTTGGTCAGCAACGTATCGCCATCAAAGGTAATCCCAACTTCGGGGATGTCAGGACACTTATCGTTGGAGTAAAGAATGTACGTAACGATAACCTTGATATCTGCGGCAAAGTTTGGTTCAATGAACTCAGGCTCTCTGATATGGATAACGAGGGAGGATGGGCTGCCGTGGTTTCCATGGATTCCAATATTGCCGATTTCATGAATATTAGTGCCACAGGTAGGCGAAGCACAACCGGCTTCGGTTCAATAGAGCAGGGACCTGTACAGAGAAGCATCGAGGATGTTCAGCAGTACGACGTGGTAACCAATATCAATATAGGTCAATTACTTCCGAAAAAATGGGGCTTGCAGATTCCATTCAATTATGGTCAGAGCGAAGAGCTGATCACCCCGGAATATGATCAGCAGTACAAGGATGTCAGGCTTGATAACAGGCTGGATGCGGCTCAGACAGATGAGCAGCGGGAAATTATTCGAAACCAGTCTGAGGACTACACAAAACGAAGGAGCATAAATTTTATTGGTGTTCGCAAACAGCGCACCGGAGAAAAGGCACCACGATTCTATGACGTCGAGAATTTCACTTTTAACTACTCCTATAATGAGGTTAAGCATCGCGATTTCGAAATAGAGCGCGCCCTTGATCAGAATGTTCGGGTTGGTGCGAATTACGCACATAACTTTGACCCTGTTAAAGTTGAACCATTTAAAAAGAATGATTCTTTGTTCAGGGGGAAATATTGGAAGATCCTGAAGGATTTCAACCTTAATCTTCTTCCTGCCAGCTTTACACTGAACACCGATTTCATCAGACAATTCAACAGTCAGAAATTCAGGGAGATCGATCTTGGAGGAGACAATATCACCATTGAAGAACTTTTCAAGAGGAATTATACCTTCGATTTTCAATACACCATAAACTGGGATCTGTCTGATGCATTAAACCTGAATTTCACGGCATCAAATAACAATATTGTAAGAAACTACTTTGTTGATGATATACTCAATGGGGAACAGGATCCGGAACTGAACGTATGGGATGGTTTATTTGATTTCGGCGATCCCAACCGCCAATTTCAGAGATTGGGGTTGAACTACGAAGTGCCTCTTTATAAGATACCAACTTTAAGCTTCCTCAGGGCAACCTATGGCTATACAGGGGATTTTCAATGGCAAAAGGGATCTGACCTTTTCCTGAATCTTCCTGTCATTGATGACAATACAGGAAAGACAACGTTCTATAATCTTGGAAATACAGTTTCCAATGCCAATACCCATACCCTGAATACTACGCTCGACATGCAGCAATTATATCGGTATGTTGGATTGGTAAAAAGGACCGGAAGGGCAAACAGGGCAGGAAGGACTGCTCCGGCGAGGCCGGGTGCTCCGGGTGAGCAGCAAAACAATGCCGACCAGCAGAAGAAAAGCTCTAAAGTGTTTAATACGCTTGTAGATATCCTTACCATGGTAAAGCGGGTCCAGTTCAATTATAATGAAACCAACGGAATTTTCCTGCCTGGCTATCTTCAAACCCCCGGATTTATTGGTACCATGAAACCGACCGCAGGTTTTACGTTCGGAAGTCAGAGAGATATAAGGCGATTAGCAGCAAGGAATGGCTGGCTAACTGTTTTTCCTGAATTCAACCAGCAGTATGCAGAAACCCATACCAGCAATATGGATTTCGTTGTCAATGTTGAACCACTTACTGACCTTAAGATCGATTTCACAGGTGGACGTACCTTCTCTGAGAACATGACCGAGAATTTCCGTGTTCGAGATTATCTGGGAGCGGATGGTCTTCCCGGGGGTGACGGGGTTCTTGATTATGAATCGCTGATTCAGAACAGTTTCGGAAATTTCAATATTTCAACAAATATGATAAGAACGGCATTCGGGAGGAGTGATGAGACAACCTCGGATGCGTTCAACACTTTCAGGGAGAACAGGCTCACAATTTCCCGCAGGTTAGCTGAACGTGCGGGGGTAGATTTTACAAACCCCGACAATTTTGAGAATGGTGATTTGCAGGGCTTCCCGCTGGGCTATGGAAAAACAAGTCAGTCGGTACTCTTACCTGCTTTCCTTGCGGCCTATACCGGGGCAGATGCCAATAAGATAAGCCTGAGAGCTTTAAGGGATGTGCCGATTCCAAACTGGAACCTGAAGTATACCGGTTTTATGAAGATGAAATGGTTTAAAAAGCATTTCAAAAGATTTTCAATTACCCACGGATATAATGCCTCTTACACCATCAATCAATTCAGGGCCAATCTAGATTATTTAGAACCAGATTCGGATCTGCCATATAACGCCCAGGATCCTGATGTATTCAATCAGTCCGGAAACTATAAGAATGCCAAGCTTTACAGCAATGTGAACCTGGTTGAGCAATTCAGCCCGTTGGTTCGCCTGGACATGGAGATGAAGAATTCGATGAAAATATTGGCCGAGCTCAAGAAAGATAGACTTCTGTCTATGAGCTTTGACAATAATCTCCTTACAGAAGTTAAGGGGAACGAGTATATTCTTGGACTTGGTTATCGCTTCAAGGATGTAAAGATCCGCTCGAAAATGGCTGGCCCGAGACAGATCATCACAAGCGACCTGAATATGAAGGCGGATATCTCTATTCGCGATAACAAAACTATTATCCGTTATCTGGATCTTGAGAACAACCAGATTACAGCCGGTCAAACCATCTGGAGTTTAAGGTACACAGCAGACTATGCATTCAGCAGGAATCTGACCGGAATTTTTTATTTTGATTATACTTTTTCAGAATATGCCATATCCACGGCCTTTCCCCAAACTACGCTCCGGTCTGGTGTAACACTACGATACAGTTTTGGCAATTAATCCTTATTTTTACGCATTCAAAAATTAATTCATCAAAATGAATATTCCTTCAGAATTAAAGTATACCAAAGATCACGAATGGATTCGAATAGAATCGGATGACGTGGTTGTTGTGGGAATTACCGATTTTGCCCAGGGCGAGCTAGGTGATATTGTATATGTTGAAGTAGAGACGCTGGATGAGACTCTGGAAGCCGAAGAGGTTTTTGGAACGGTGGAGGCTGTGAAGACGGTATCCGACTTGTTTCTGCCAGTATCCGGAGAGATCATCGAGTTCAATGATTCACTTGAAGATGAGCCTGAAAAGGTGAATTCTGATCCATATGGGGAGGGCTGGATGATCAAGGTTAAATGCAGTGACCCGGAACAACTTGACGGGTTGCTCAGCGCCGAAGATTATAAAGCTTTGATAGGTGCCTAAAAGCCTGATTTTTTTTATTGCTGTACTTTATACCATTGCCCTTACTGTGGCGAGTTTGATAACCCTTGACGGCATGCCTGAGCTGGGAACCGAATGGGACGATAAGCTCTATCACATCGTGGCATATGCCGGATTGATGCTGATCTGGTATTTTGCCCTTATAAGCGGGCATAAACCTGGAAGACTTTTACATATTGCCTTGTCCTGTGTAGTGTTCGGCATAGTAATTGAAGCTGTTCAGGGAAAGGTAACGGTAGACAGGATTGGTGACGCCCTTGATGTAGTGGCAAATGTCATCGGGGTTTTACTAGGGTACATTTTCAGCTATAAAAGGGGCCGGAGCTTAAGTTAAAAAAATCGCAAAGCCTTGCATTTTTATTAAATAATTGGTTAATTTACCACTCTTCAAAACAAATAATTATGAAACCTAAGAAAAGTCTGAAGGCGGATGTCTCAAGAAACAGTTCGGTTTATTTCGCTGTTGGGTTAGCTATCATGATGGCGGTGGCATACAGTGCTATAAATTACAAGACGTACGATAAGGATGCGATTGACATTGGTCAGTTAGACCTGGAAGAGGAACTTGAGGAAGAAGTCCCGATCACAGAGCAGATTCAGACACCTCCACCACCTCCACCACCACCACCTGCGGCTCCTGAAGAAATCGAGATCGTAGAAGATGAGGAGGAAATTGAAGAAACGGTTATTGAATCGTCAGAGACCGACCAGGAGGAAGAGATTGTAGAGATCGAAGAGGTTGAAGTTGAAGAGGTAGAGGAAGATATTGAGGTTCCTTTCTCTGTTATTGAGAATGTGCCGGTATTCCCCGGATGTGAGACCGGAACCAATGCTCAGAAAAGACAGTGTATGTCTGATAAGGTGAAAGCCTTTGTCAATAAAAAATTCAATACTGAATTGGCCGGGGACCTCGGATTGAGTGGAAGGCAACGAATTATAGTAGCTTTCAAGATCGATAAGAACGGGAATGTTACAAATGTAAGAGCGAGAGCTCCACACCCAAGATTAGCCCAGGAAGCTGAGCGAGTGGTAAATTCCCTTCCCAAAATGCAGCCAGGTAAGCAAAGAGGAAAGGCCGTAATCGTGCCCTATTCCCTGCCTATCCTGTTCCAGGTACAAGACTAAGGAAAACACAGATAAAAATAAATCCCGCCTGAAGGCGGGATTTTTTCATATCCGGCAATCGCTCTTACTATTTATTAATAGGTCATTCGAAAACACAAAAAGCATCCTCTTGCCGACTTTATTAATGCATCATAACGGATTTTTTTACATTCGAAGTCAAGATGTTATTTTTGGATTTTAATCCCTGCGCTGCTCATTTAAGGATCATTGAGGCGGACAACAGTCTTGAATTAATGTAAGCCTTTTGTTTTTAAGGGAATATTGATAATGTTTTTTAGCGGATAAATTTGAAAAATAGTATCTTTCACCAATCTAACCGCCATGGTCTGTAGCATGAAGACATACGCCCTGATCATTTCCTTCTTTTGCTCTGTCGCTTTCGTATTTTCACAGGATACATCCGATTTTGAAAAACCACCTGTATTTCCCGACTGTGAGTCGGTGAATTTCGATGAGATACGCAATTGCTTTTATCGGGAATTATCCAAAAGGATTTATGAATCTTTTGATGTCCCCCAGATTGTAAAGGAAGAGAATTACAGGGGTGAGGTGATCGTGCTGTTTGAGGTGGACTCTGAAGGGAACTTTGTGGTCATGTATGTTGATGCAGCCTATGACGAGCTAAAAACGTCAACTCGCCTGGTTTTCGCTGAATTGCCCAAAATCAAACCGGCCACCTATAATGGCAACCCTACATTTAAGCAATATTCTTATACTATTCCAATCCCTCTGGTTGATCCTCCTTCATCCGCGATTGAGACTGAGTTGACAGGCAAAACAGTGCCAAATGAAATTGAAAAACTGGCCAAATCCGAGATCGACTCTGTAAATAGTTCATTGAAGCCTTATGACCAGGCAGAATTCAGCAGCAGGCTAAACATTCCTTTTACTCATCAGTTCTATTCGCGATTCGACCGTGAAATGAACCTGGTCGGGACCAACAGTCATACGGCAGCTAAACCTTTTCTCTACTCAGACGTTCAAAACTATTATGATATTAAGGGCTATGTAAGCTCTTTAAAGAAAGAGGGGAATAGCTGGGGAAGCAGGAAGCTATTCAATGAACGCCTTTTACAGGTTCAGTCCGAGGATTATTGGTTTACAGTCGATCCGGTATTCGATCTGCAAGTTGGTTCAGACAGTGATGCTGATTTTAATTCTACCTATAATAACACCAGGGGAATATACATTCAGGGTGGACTTGGGAAAAGATTTAACTTTTCCGCCTCAGTTTTTGAGAGCCAGGGAAGATTTGCGCAATATTTCAATCAATATGCTGAATCTCTCAGAGCCTTCGGTCCTGACCCCGCCATTATCCCGGGTAGGGGTATCGCTAAACGATTCAAGGATGATGGGTACGATTATCCCGTGGCGGAAGCCTATCTCTCTTATTCACCAACCGATTTCATCAATCTGCAATTCGGTCATGGAAAAAACTTTATTGGCGATGGTTATCGGTCGCTATTACTGAGTGATGTAGCCAGTCCGTCCCCTTTTCTCAAGATCAACACCAGCTTTTGGAAGATAAGATATACCAATACATGGCTCTGGTTACGTGATGTAAGGCCTGAAGTGACCGAAGACGGCGCTTTTCTCACAAAATACATGGCCAACCACTATTTGAGCTGGAATGTTTCCAGGAAACTGAATATCGGATTGTTTGAGTCGGTGCTCTGGACCAATTCAAACGACCGTGGATTTGATATTAATTATCTCAATCCTATTATTTTTTACAGGGCTATAGAATTCGAAACCGGACAGGACGCTGGTAATGCCATTGTTGGAGCTACAGCGAAATATAAATGGAATGACCGTTTTAATCTTTATGGTCAGTTTATTCTCGATGAATTCTCTTTAAGTGACATCAGGGCTGGGGAGAAAAGCTGGAAAAACAAATTTGGCTACCAGTTTGGAGTTAAATATTACAATGCGTTTAAGCTGGATAACCTTCTTCTTCAATTCGAATATAACAGGGTGAGGCCCTATACCTACTCACATAATACCATAGTACTGAATTACGGCCATAATAACCAGAGTATGGCTCACCTCTGGGGGGCAAATTTCAGCGAGGCTGTAATTATTGGACGATATAACTATAACCGGTGGTTTGCAGATTTGAAGTTCGTGTTTGGAAAACGAGGTCTGGATTTTTCAGACGACTCCAACATTGCTTACGGTGGGGATATTTTTACAAGTGAGAATGGCAGGCCTGGTGATACAGGTATAGAAGTTGGACAGGGAAACTCGACTAATTTGTTCCATGCAGAGCTGCAATCGGGATACCTGGTAAATCCGGCCACCAACTTAAAACTTTTCGCCTATATAAGTTACCGTGATTTTAACCCAGATGCGAATACCGCAAAAGATTTCAATCAGTCAACCGTGTGGTTCAGTTTAGGATTGAGAACTGATCTGTTCAATTGGTATTTCGATTTCTAACCTATTGATTCAGGCTCTGGTAAATAATTCTTTTTATCCTTTCGCTGTTGATGAATCCCGAGCCGAAACCCTGCTCATCGTATGGTTTGGTGATCTCAGAATTAGAGGCCACTTCATCTTCGGTTTTACCCTTTCCGATTTCAGCACTAACCCTGGCTCTTAAGGTTTTGAGCATTTCGAGGAAATTCATGTATTCCGACTTGTCGGAGACCGTTCCATGACCTGGTATGATCTTGGTCTTATCGTCAATTACCATCAGTGCGCGTTCCACAGCCTTGATATAGCCATCTATACTTCCACCGGATTTGAGATCGATATATGGAAAGCGGCCCTTAAAATAGGTGTCGCCGGTATGCAAAACGTTGCTTTCAGTGAAATAAACAAGAACATCCCCGTCAGTATGTGCATTATCAACATGAAAAAACGCGATTTGCTCACCGTTGAGATGGAGGTTAAGTCCATCGCTGAAAGTGATGATAGGCAGAGCTTCTTTTGGACGCATATTATTCTGGCGGTCGGGAGTTTCAGCCAGTCTCTTTCTCACATTCTCATGAGCCATGATGGTGGCTCCCGCTTTAGTCATATTGATATTTCCACCTGTATGATCACCATGCCAGTGGGTATTTGCAAGGAATCTAAGCGGTTTGTCAGAGAGCTTTCCAATAGAAGCAAGGATTTTTTCCGAAAGTGGTGCGAACTGATCATCTATCACAAAAACACCATCTTCACCCGCTGATACCCCGATGTTCCCGCCGGCGCCGGTTAACATATAGACACGTTCTGAAAGTTGGGTCGCTTCGATTTTGACATCGTCAAAATTCTGGCCGCTTACAGCTAAGGGGATGGTTGAAAAAACTGATAATATTGATAAAATATATGTTTTCATAGTTTGTTAAAGTTGAACACTAAAGTTAATAAATAAGTCTATTGCCTCTATTGGAAATTTAAATAGGTGCGCATTGGTCGTAAGGGATTATTAAAGTATCTTTGCACACGCTATGAAAAAGCTGTTTATCAGGAAATGATGTCAAGCACAATTAAGCCCTCGTATTCTATTTCGGCAACGATCCAGGACTTTCAGGATGTCACGAAAATGAGATTGTCGCTGAGCGTGGTTTTCTCGTCAATTGCCGGGTACCTGCTTGGAGCCGATACAATTCAGGTCAAAATTCTCATTCTGCTGGCATTAGGAGGCTATTGCATGGTAGGGGCGTCCAATGCGTTTAATCAAATTATAGAAAGAGATTATGATGCCCTGATGGATCGAACCAAGGATCGTCCAATTCCGGCCGGACGCATGGCTGTGAGAACTGCATTCATTCTCGCTTCCATCCTGACTTTGATGGGGGTGGTCATTTTATATGTAATCAACCCGAAAACCGCCATGTTTGGCGCTATTTCGATTTTTCTTTATACCAGTGCCTATACCCCGCTAAAGACCATGACTCCGCTTTCGGTATTTGTCGGGGCCATTCCCGGGGCTATTCCGTTTATGCTTGGTTGGGTAGCAGCAACCAACGATTTTGGCATAGAACCAGGAACCCTTTTTATGCTGCAATTCTTTTGGCAGTTCCCTCATTTCTGGGCGATTGGATGGTGTTTGCATGACGATTACCAGAAGGCGGGATTCAATATGCTGCCTACGGGAAAACCCGATAAAGCTACGGCTGTGCAGACTATCTTATACACCATCTGGACCATACTGGTCTCAATAATCCCTGTCTTCGGGATTACTGGGAAATTAAGGCTAACGGTTGTTGGAACTATAGTCGTGTTCCTGGTCGGACTCGGAATGCTCTATTTCGCCTTCCGTTTGTTCAGGCTGCGAACAAAGAAAGCCGCTCGTCAGCTTATGTTGGCCAGCGTGAGTTATATCACCCTCATACAGATCATTTACGTTTTAGATAAGTTCATAAGATAATATGGATCTAACACAAGGTACACCCGAACAAAAGAACAGAAGAGCAAAAAAAATGATGCTCTGGTTTGGAATCGCTTCTCTCATCATGTCATTTGCGGGGATCACCAGCGCCTTCATTGTCAGTAGCAGCCGTGAAGACTGGTTATCCGATTTCCAGCTACCGGATGCATTCACCTGGAGCACGGTCCTGATCGTGATAAGCAGTATTACTTTACTTCTTGCAAAAAGAGCCTTGAAAGGAAATGAGAGGTCGCGAACCACCATCTTCCTGGTCCTGACCTTTGTCCTTGGAATACTTTTTATAATAAGCCAGATCATAGGATTCGAACAGATTATAGCCACAGGATACTATTTCACCGGAGAATCGAGTAATGTGACCATGTCATATATTTACCTGATCGCCGCATTGCACATCCTTCATGTGGTGGCCGGACTGATCAGTCTATTTGTCGTAATTTATAATCATTTTAAACAACGATACGACTCAGGTAAAATGCTAGGCTTCGAACTGGCATCCACCTTCTGGCATTTCGTTGATGTGTTGTGGCTTTACCTGTTTTTATTTTTATATTTCTTCAAGTGAAATAAATGATTATTTTTGTGCAACTTTTAAAACAAAAAATCTTTTATGGATACTACTGCGGTAAGTACCGGTACTGAAGGAAAAACCTGGGGTGGTGGCAATAGGCCAATGCATGCGAGTTACGGCAAGCTGATGATGTGGTTTTTCATCGTTTCGGATGCTTTAACTTTTTCAGGATTCCTTGCAGCTTATGCATTTTCAAGATTCAAGTTTATAGATTCCTGGCCGATTGCCGACGAGGTATTTACACACATTCCTTTCTATCATGAACCGGCGCCAATGATTTACGTGGCCTTCATGACCTTTGTGCTGATCATGTCGTCTGTAACCATGGTGCTGGCGGTTGATGCCGGACACAGGATGCAGCAGAATAAGGTAATCCTCTACCTTTTTCTTACCATTGTCGGAGGTTTGATTTTCGTTGGTTCCCAGGCTTGGGAATGGGCAACTTTTATCAAGGGAGATTATGGTGCAGTGCAAACTAAAGGTGGCAATATATTGCAGTTTGTCGATTCGGAAGGAAAACGGGTGGCTATAGCAGATTTTGCGGTGGCAGCAGAGAATGACAGAATTCAGCAGACCAAGAAAGAAGGCGTCTGGTACCAGGATGAATCCACTCTTCCAAGTTACACGGTAGGTGAAGTTCTTGCGGGGCTTGAGGCTAATCCAGATATTCTTGTCAGAAGTCAAATCCTAACTGAGGAGGGTGAAAAGACAGTGTTGTCAAGGGAGGAGTCACTTCGTCAAATCAGAGATAACGGCCAGCTTGTTGTTGAAGGCGCAAACTTGCGCGTAAACGAATATGGAACATCCCTGTTTGCCGATTTCTTCTTCTTTATAACCGGATTCCACGGGTTCCACGTATTTTCAGGGGTTGTTATAAATATCATCATCTGGTTCAATGTGATCCTTGGCACCTATGAAAAACGGAATAGTTATGAAATGGTTGAGAAGGTTGGGTTGTACTGGCACTTCGTAGACCTGGTCTGGGTATTCGTATTCACCTTTTTCTATCTTGTTTAAACCTGAAATTGTAAGAAAAACATGGCAGAAGCACACGCGCATAAATTAGAGATCCTAAGAGGGCTGATAAAGTTCAGATCCAATACCCAGAAGATTTGGGGGGTACTTATATTGTTATCCATAGTAACAGCAGTAGAGGTAATTCTCGGTATCTACAAGCCACAGTCACTAAGTAGTGCTGTAATGGACCCAATTGAGGGCGGATTTTTTGCAACCCTTATGAACATCATACTTTCTCCAATCATTTATATGAAACCCCTTAACCTGATATTTATCGTTCTAACGCTGGTTAAGGCATATTATATCACCTGGGATTTCATGCACATGAGGGATGAGACCAAATGGCTGAGACGCCTTGTTGTTTGGACAGCCGTATTCCTGATCTGTTACCTGGTATTTATCCTTTTACAGGAAGGCGGATATATTGAGGAGGTGTATTCAACAGAATTCGTGAAGAGAGACTTTTAACAGATATTAAAGATTTTGAAAGACGGTTTTTAAAACCGTCTTTTTTATTTTTGCAGCATGGGAATTGCAAAGTTAAAAAAGCCTGTTATCCTGGCGGTTTTGTTTCTTTTACCGGTAACTTTCCTGTTGTTCTTGTATCCGTCAACACACAATTACAACAGCCTTGATATAGTACATGGACCGGTTAAGGATATCACCGGCTTTCTGTCCGAAACAGATTCTGAACAGGATTTTGATAACAATATAACTGTCCTTTTATTCCTTGGGGATGAACCTCTAAACCATGCCATTGGCGCTTTAAACGTGAAGGAATTGGTTTATGACAAGTTCAAAGGGTTTAAGAGGTTTCAGGTGCTGGCATTGATTAGCCCGGGAAATGAGTCTTCACTCGAAGGGCTGAAGAAAGAACTCTATCAATACGACCAATTGGATTATTGGCATTTTGTTACGCTGGCCCCTGAACAGATAGGAGCAGTGTTTAACTCGCTCAAGGCAAATGGAGAGCTGGAAAAGGATCTTTACTATGAGGGTCTCTTTCTGATAGATAAGGACAAAATGCAGAGAGGCCGCATTGATGACAGGACCAAGAACGAGATCTCTGCAGATGAACCGATCTATGGCCTTTCTGATTACAGCACTATAGAAGTGTCTGAATTAAAAAATAAACTAAGCGACGATATGCGAATTCTATTTACAGAATACCGGCAGAAACGCAAAGGGGAGTTTGATTCCTCATCACGTCGCGCAGATGATTTAAAGGGGGATGAATAAATCGAATTACTCATACGTCGGGATCGCATTTATTATCCTGGTTTTTGGTATTTGGGCTATTCCCAAGATAGTGGCCAAATTCGATAAACCTGAACTGGCTGTTATAGGTGAGGCACCATCCTTTTCTTTTATAAACCAGGACAGGGAAACCATTTCTAATACGGATTACGATGGAAAGGTATATGTGGCCGAATTCTTTTTTACCACCTGTCCGAGCATTTGCCCGATAATGAACCGAAGGATGGTTGAGATACAGGATAAATTCTTCGGAAATCCGAATTTTGGAATCGCATCTTTCACCATTACCCCTGACATAGATACTCCCGAAGTCCTAAAGGAATATGCGGAACGTTACGGTGTGACAAATCCGAACTGGAATTTTATGACGGGTGAAAAAGAAGGTATCCTTAAACTTTCCAACGAGGGCTTTAACCTTTATGCCGCTTCAACCATGGATGAAGATGGAGATTTCTCCCATTCCGGGCTTTTTGCGCTTATCGACAAGGAAGGCCGGATCCGATCGCGATTCGACAGCTTCGGGAACCCCATCATATATTACAGGGCGCTTGACGAGGAAAATTCCCCTAATCAAATAAAGGAACTGATGGACGATATCGCCATCTTATTAGATGAATGAAATGAACGAACAATCTCAAAATACTTCGAAATACAACAAGTGGATAGTTATATTATCTATCGCTATCCCGTTAGCTGTGGCGGCGCTCTTTGGAATCCGTATCCCTAATGTTGGGCCGTTCACATTTCTTCCTCCAATTTACGCTACTATTAATGGCATAACGGCCCTGCTTCTGCTTACGGCACTATGGGCGATCAGGAACAATAAACGCCTGCTTCATGAACGAATTATGAAAACGGCCCTGCTTTGTTCAATAGCGTTTCTGGTCATGTATGTCATATACCATATGACCAGCGATTCAACCCCTTATGGTGGAGAAGGTCCTGTCCGATATCTGTATTTCTTCATACTCATATCCCATATTGTGCTCTCGGTAGTTGTGATTCCTTTCGTTTTGCTAACTTATGTAAAGGCGATCACCAAGGACTTTGAACGACATAAAAAACTGGCAAAGATCGCGTTTCCCATATGGCTTTATGTAGCCATTACCGGTGTGATAGTCTATATAATGATCTCACCCTACTATTAAATGATTCAGACCCGTCATCTCAAAATATTGATCTTCCTGATGCTTCTCCCATTTATTGCCGAAGCTCAATGCGCTATGTGCAGGGCCGTGCTTGAAAGTGGAGAGGGGCAGGATATCGCAAAAGGGGTGAATAGCGGCATTAAATATTTGATGCTCTTTCCGTATCTGGTCATCGGTGGTCTCTTTTTTTTAATCTACCGGAAATTCAGGCATTCAGAATAATTTTAACAATAAATTAGAGATACTTCTGTAACAAAACTGGACCTTTGAAGTCTAACTGTTAACGGTTGATACCGGTATTTACTCGTAAATAAATCATCATGCTTAGGATAAGCAATCTTCACAAGTCCTATCCGATAGGGGATTCAAGTTTACACGTTTTAAAAGGCATAAATCTCGATGTTAAGGAAGGCGAGATGGTGGCAATTATGGGTTCCTCAGGATCAGGAAAATCTACATTGTTGAACATTATTGGAATTCTGGACGAATACGATTCAGGAGAGTACACCCTGGATGAAGTTGTCATTAAGGATCTGAGTGAGAAAAAGGCAGCGGTTTACAGGAATAAATTCCTGGGATTTATTTTCCAGTCGTTCAACCTTATCAATTATAAGAATGCATTAGAGAATGTTGCCCTTCCCCTGTATTATCAGGGATTGAAAAGAAAGGAAAGACAGGAGAAGGCGAAATTCTACCTCAATAAGGTTGGCCTTTTAGATTGGGCCCACCACCTTCCGAGTGAATTATCGGGAGGGCAGAAGCAACGGGTGGCAATAGCAAGAGCACTTGCGGCCAACCCGAAATTACTTATGGCCGATGAGCCGACAGGAGCGCTTGATACTACAACCTCCTATGAGATTATGGAATTCCTTCAGCAGCTCAACGATGAAGGTAAAACTATTTTGATCGTAACCCACGAGGAGGATATTGCGGCCATGTGCAAGCGGGTGGTCAGACTTCGTGACGGGGTTATTATGGAGGACAAGATTGTGGAACAGGTTAGAGCAGCTACAGCCCATGTTTGATTTAGACCTTTGGCGGGAAATATTTCAGAGTATTAACAAGAACAGGACCAGGAGTATACTGGCCGGGTTTACCGTGGCTTTTGCCATCCTGCTTTTTACCATACTCTTCGGAATTGCCAATGGTTTGAACAACACCTTTAAGGAGGCTTTTGTGGATGATGCCATCAATTCAATATTTATCCGCTCAGGTACTACAAGCAAGGCGCACAAGGGCCTTCAGTCAGGACGAAGAATTCAATTCAGGAATGAAGACTTCAGCTATGTGAAGGAGGAGTTCGGTGAGGGTATAGAGTACATGACCGCAAGGATTTATCTCAATGTATCCGCCTCATTCAGAAATGAGACAAATAATTACAGCGTCAGGGCCGTTCATCCTGACCACCAGTATTTAGAGAATACAATAATTAAGGAAGGCCGTTATATCAACACCAACGACCTGAAGGATAAAACCAAGGTGGCGGTTATAGGCCGTCTGGTAGAAGAGGATCTTTATCTCACTACTAAAGCCCTTGGCAAGTACATAAACCTTAATGGCATTCAATATAAGATCGTAGGTATTTTCACTGATGATGGTGGCGATAACGAGGAACGCCTTATCTACATTCCGGTTACCACCTCACAGTTGCTTTATGGCAACAATGATTATATCGATCAGATCAACCTGACTTACAGGCCGGGAATGAGCTTCAACGAAGCCATTGATTTTGGGAACGCAATTGAGAAAACGATGAAGGAGCGCTTCGTGGTTGCCAAGAGTGATCAGAGAGCGATCCGGGTTACAAATATGGCTGAGGCCAACAAGAATGTTACCCAGTTCCAGACCGTGATGGCCATTATAATTTTCATAATTGGCCTGGGAACGCTTATCGCAGGCATTGTTGGTATCAGCAATATCATGATTTTTATAGTTAAGGAGCGAACAAAGGAGATCGGAATCCGGAAGGCACTCGGGGCTTCACCACGTTCCATAGTTTCTATTATTCTAATGGAAGCAATCCTTATCACAACCATTACGGGATATCTCGGGCTGGTCCTGGGGGTTGGTGTGCTAGAATGGGCCACACCGGTCCTGGAGGAGAATTTTATCACAAATCCCGGTATAAAGACATCACTTGTAATTTCAGCAACCATCACACTAATTGCTTCCGGAGCACTGGCGGGTTATGTGCCTGCAAAACGGGCCTCAAAGATCAAACCGATTGTAGCCTTAAGAAACGACTGATATGCTTAGATTTCTTTTTGACAGAGACACATGGCAGGAGGTCATGGACAGTATGACCAAGAATAAGCTTCGTACCATTATCACCATGATAGGGGTTTGGTGGGGTATTCTTTTGCTTATCGGTCTGCTTGGGGCTGCCAGGGGAATGGAGAATTCCTTTAACCGCTCTTTCAGTGACTTCGCTACCAACAGCGTTTTTATATGGGGACAGAGCACCAGCATTCCGTTCAAAGGATTCCAGGAAGGTAAGCGGGTTGTCCTCAAATTGGGAGACGCAAAGAAAATTGAAGAGAACGTTGAAGGAATAGAGTTTGTCGTTCCGAGGAACCAGAGTCAGGGTTTTGTAGTTAACGGTTTGCTGTCGGGCACCTATGGAATAACAGGAGACTATCCGTTGCTGGATGTGGTCCAGAAGAAAAAACTTATAAAAGGTCGATTCATAAACCAGACTGATATTGACCAAAGGCGTAAGGTAGCGGTGATCTCTGAAGATATTTACAAACAACTCTTCGAAAAGGATGCAGAGCCCATCGGGGAACTCATCCGCATAAATAATATGAATTTTCAGGTGATCGGCATGTTCGAGGTAGTACCCTTCGGAGGCCCTCAGACAGATATTCATATTCCGTTCGACACCTTTCAGCAGATATACAATCGTGGCGACCAAATCGGTTGGATGATGATTACGGGGAAACCGGAATTTGACATAGTTCAGATCGAGGAAGATTCAAAATTGCTGCTTAAGAATATCCACAGGATTCACCCCCAGGATAAAAGGGCATTTGGAAGTTTTAACCTTGGCGATATGTTTGGACAGGTTACCGGATTCCTGAAAGGCATGCAGTTCCTTACATGGTTCGTTGGTATAGCAACCCTTATTGCAGGAGTATTCGCAATTGGAGCTATCCTTCTGATTACCGTTAAGGAACGCACGAAAGAGATCGGTGTTCGGAGAGCCCTCGGAGCGACGCCTTTTGAAATAAAGCGGCAAATTGTGGTTGAGGCCGTATTTCTGACACTCATTGCGGGCTTGTTCGGGATCATTACAGGAGGCTGGATACTTATCGGTCTTGACAGTGCTTTTGGCCAGGGGGATGATGCTCAGATCGTAAACGCTTCCGTGTCTATAGCAGTGGTATTCCTCGCACTTATAATCCTTGTGGTGCTCGGGTCACTGATCGGGCTAATCCCTGCTTTTAAAGCAACAAGCGTAAAACCAATTGATGC
>JBFKFP010000024.1:0-24461 GCA_041618535.1 Flavobacteriaceae bacterium | reverse complement strand
TCAGTTGGTTCAGAGTGTTACCTTGACAGGGTAGAAGTCACTGGTTCGAATCCAGTATGACCCACAATAAATAAGATCCCTGCAGTATTTGCTGCAGGGATTTACCCGCCTGCCACAATTATTGATTTAAGAGGCGGGCAGGTTTTAAGAAGGGGTTCTGTTCTGGATCACCGAAGGTAATCCGTCCCGAAACTATCAGATAAAAAGACAATCGACCTCCGGTGACAACCAAGAGATCTACAATATCTCTAAAACTCTTTCAAGCGCCATTCCCCTGGAACCTTTTATCAATAACGTAAATCCGTCAATCTGACTAACATCGAATTGCTTCTTGAAGTCATCGAAGCTGTTATAAATGCTTACATTGGTTCCTGAAAGTGAGATACGGGAGAAATGATCACCTATCAGGATAATTTTATCGATGTCAAGCCCATTGGCCAGGTCGGCCATATTTTGATGTTCTTCAAGGGCCGTTGATCCCAATTCAAACATATCTCCGAGGATTACAGCTTTCTTTTTAGTATCGAACTTTTCGAAATTTTTTAATGCCACACTCATACTCGAGGGATTTGCATTATAGGCATCCAGGACGATCGTATGGTTTTTAAAGCTAAGCACCTGCGACCTGTTATTTTCTGGTTGATAAGCAGAGATCGCCTCGGCGATATTCTCGTTCTTGACACCGAAATACTTACCGATGGCCACTGCCACGGAAATATTATGGAAGTTGTAGTATCCCGTAAGTCGGGTGCTTACAACCATATTCCCTAGTTTAAATTTTACGAAAGGTTCCGAAGTGATAAATTCTGGAGACAAAGAGGGCCTGTCACTATTGTTGAAAAGAATGCACTTGTCATATCCTGATGTCAGCTCAAGTTGCTTCTTATCGTTTGCATTGACAAAGATATAACCATCCTTGTTCTTTAAATGGGTGTACAGTTCACTCTTACCCTTTATCACTCCTTCGATCCCCCCAAATCCTTCAAGATGTGCCTTCCCGAAATTGGTGATATAACCAAAATCCGGATCGGAAATACCACACAGAAATTCTATCTCCTTCTGGTGATTCGCCCCCATCTCGATAACCGCAAATTCAGTTTCAGTCCTTATGCCGAGCAAAGTTAAAGGAACTCCGATATGATTGTTATAATTCCCTTGCGTACATTGGGTTCTGAATGTTGTGTTGAGAACTTCAAAAATCAATTCTTTGGTTGTGGTTTTGCCATTGCTGCCCGTAAGCCCGATGAAAATGGCGTTCGAAAGTACCCTGTGGTAGTTCGCCAGTTCCTGAAGTTGTTTTAAAACGTCTTCAACCAGAATAAAGCTCTCATTGATTGCAACCGTGGGATCATCAACCACGGCATATGAAGCGCCATTATCCAATGCGTCTTTTGCGTATTTATTGCCATCAAAATTCTCGCCTTTTAATGCAAAGAACATGCAATTTGGCTTTATCCTCCGACTATCGGTACAAACCGAATCACATTTTAAATAAAGTTTATGAAGGTCTGCTGTTTTCATCGCTTAAAACTAAAAAAAAGTCCAGACAAATTGCCTGGACTTAAGTTCGGAATAAAAACGTTTTAATTCTTCGTTTTATGTTTCATCTTGGTCTTGGATCCAACCCGTGACATCGCACAGCGGAATCCGATGTAATCTGTTGCTTTATCTTGCGGATAGAACCTTCTCTGAGCCGGGTCTAACCAGTACTCACGGTCTTTCCATGATCCTCCTTTGTAAACTCTCACTTCGTCGCTCACAAGGGAAGTTCTGTTATTCGACTTATCGTATTCCCTTATCAGATTACCGGTTGAATCGGCTTCAACCTTATGACGAGGCGAGTTATACATCTTCCTGGTTTCAGCATCCACGGATTTATCTTCATTTTCATCATTCATGAAGCTTTCGAAATAACGTGAAGAGCGCTTATCACCGTCGCGGAAGTTCCTGTTGTCACTCTTATCGAAGTTGGTTCTCAAATAAGTCTCATCGTCATCAACTCCAACCTGCAAGATTTCTCCCGGAAGATTCCTCGCTACCACCTTTCCGTTGCTAAGGGTATCAAATACCACCGAGTCTACGGTTACTATTTTTACCGAACCATCATCATTGATAGCATTTTTGGTATATACATTTCCACGGTAGTAGTTGAAATCATTGAATTCGTCATCAACTATAGGACGGTAGACGTCTGCAACCCATTCGGCCACATTTCCTGCCATGTCATAAAGACCATAATCGTTTGGATCGTAAGACTTCACCTGTGCAGTGATATCAGCACCGTCGTCAGACCATCCTGCGATTCCACCGTAGTCACCTTTACCTTGTTTGAAGTTGGCTAATTGATCTCCTCGGATCTTGCGCTTTCCAGAACGTGTATACTGTCCGTTCCAGGGATATTTTTTACGGCCTCTATAAACATTATAACTTCTCAATTCACTAAGACCAAGGGCGGCGTATTCCCACTCTGCTTCCGAAGGCAGCCTGTATTTAGGCGAAATTACACCTGTTTCGCGTGAAGCATATACATTAATGGTGTCACCAGTTGCAGTTGTTTGAACCCGGCGCTTTGATCTTTCGGGATTGATAATACTGTCGTTCCCTCCGTAAGTGAGTTTGGGGGCGGCCAGGTATGTATCGGTATTAAAATTAGCTTCTGAAGTAGCGCTCAATTTGGCATCACGGGCTAAATAACCTGCTTCCTCCAAATAGAGTTCATTCACACGATCAGTTCTCCAGTTGGTAAATTCTACGGCCTGGATCCAGCTTACTCCAACCACGGGATATTCAGCATAACCCGGGTGGCGAAGATAGTTATCAACCATCATCTCACTGTAACCCAAACGATTTCTCCAAACAAGAGTGTCGGGAAGCGCACCTTCATAAATAGCTTTGAATCTTGGCTCAGATGGCGGATAAACACGCTTAATCCAGTCAAGATATTCGAGGTACATCATATTGGTAACCTCTGTTTCATCCATGTAAAAGGATTGAACATGCTGCTGATTAGGGGCATTGTTCCAATCATGCATGACATCATCTTGCACTTTTCCCATGGTAAATGTGCCTCCTTCAATAAAAACAAGGCCTGGGGCGGTCGCTTGTTCCTTGAAGCTTGTGTTGTATTGAAATCCTCCCTCTCTGGCGTTTATTTGCCAACCGGTAGCTCTGGAGCTATTTTTGGAGCTGGAGGACTTCTTACATCCAAACATGGTTAAGGTGAGCGCGAGAGCGAGCATCATCCTTACCGTTAAAACGTTATTCATGTCCATAATTATTTCGTAAGTCGATTAAATTTTAGGTGCTGCAATATAGTAATTAAACATATAAAACCAAGTTTTTTTTGGTTAAAATGCAAAAAAAATGTGCATTTCATCCGATTTTTTATACATCACATCCGATTTTTTGACCTTTTTACGGTTTTTTTTATGTATCTAAAACGCAGCTTCTGACAATTTATTATCGTAAATTTGAAACGAAAAAAAATTACCATACTAACCATAGATATTGATCGTTAAAAGTGATATGAGAAATCTGCTGCTAATGGTCTTGTTGTTCTCACTCAATTTAATGTGTGGACAGCAGAGGACCTTTACCCTGGAATGGGAAGGAACCAGAACGCTGGCAACCGAATCATCTACTATTGTTGTTCCTGCCTTTAATAAGGAGGCTTTTAATTTCAATCATGAGAAAGGTCTGAGATATGTCACGCAATGGGCTACCGATAGAGAGGTTGATGAAAAATCGGTCGCTGTATCAGGCCTGTCGGCGTCCCCCATTAATGTGTCTGAATTAAAAGGAATCAAAAGATCAACTATTCCTAATAGCCCCGGATTAATTTTAAAGAATACGAAAGCAAGGGAAAAAAAAGGTGTTTATGTCGAGTTCGCTCCTATATTTAATGATAATGGCGTATATAAAAAGGTGAATAGCCTTAGCATAAGCTACGAGAATCGACAGGGGAGAGTAGATCGCTCCAGTACTGCAATCGTAAATTCCGTTCTCGATCAGGGTACATGGCGCAGATTCTATGTCGATACTACAGGTGTCTTCAAACTGACAAAATCCTTTTTGAATGATCTCGGGGTCAATACAAATGTGGATCCAAGGACCATAAAGATCTTCGGACAAGGTGGCAGGATGCTTCCTCTGTCCAATTCTGAGTATTATCCGAACGATCTCACGGAAAATGCGGTTAGATTTATTGGGGAGGAAGATGGCAGTTTCGATAATAATGATTACATATTATTATATGCAGAAGGTCCCGTAGGATTCAATGAGGAGAGCAATACCCATAATAATATCTTCACTGACAAGGCCTATTACTACGTGCAGGTGGGCCAGGGTTTTGGAAAACGAATCCAGGCTTATATAGAGCCGAATGATGCATCCACGGTGAATATCGATAGCTTCCACGAACTTAAATATCACGAGGTAGATGAATATAACCTGGCCAGGCTTGGCAGGCGCTGGTTTGGAGATCGATTTGATTTTGACCTGGAAAAAGTCTTTCAGTTCGATTTCCCGCGGATTATAAATTCCGAAGCTGTTGAGGTCAATATTTATGCTGCCGCGGTTGGTGAGGTGAATACAAGTATGACGGTCAGGATCAATAATAATGATGTGGACACCTTTCTTTTTGACCCCATCGATGACCCGGTTTTGGCCGACGACGATTTTTTCAATGGAGAGATATTTATAAACTCCAGCGAGATAAGTGTGGCTCTGACCTATGATAACTCCGGAAATCCGGGATCGAGGGGATATCTCGATTATATTTCACTTGAAGCAGAATGCAGGCTCGAATACCTTGATGGACAATTCCGTTTCAGGAATAAAGATCTGGCATTTGAGTCGGGAGTGGGTACTTATCAAATCGCGAACGCTTCCAACATTGAGGAGGTCTGGGATGTGACAGACCGATTCAACGTCAGGGGTATCACTAACAGTGATTCCAGCCCGGTTATGAGTTTTAAAACTCAACTGGGCGAGGTGAGATTGTTCCAGGTCGTTGATTATAACGACACCTTTCAACCAAAGAGGGACGGAAGCGCCTCTGTGGCCAATCAGAATTTGAAAGGAACAATCCTTCAAAATGAGCAGGGAGCTTTCGAAGCACTTGATTACCTGATCGTAACCCGTGCTGATATGTTGAATCAGGCCGAGCGACTGGCCCAAATCAACCGTGACCAGAACGGACTGAGAGTTAAGGTGGTGACCATCGACCAGGTGTATCACGAGTTCAGTTCCGGTAACCAGGATGTAGGAGGTATTCGAAATTTGGTGAAATATATCTATGATAATGTCAGTGATCCTGCGGAAAAAATAAAATATGTCTGTCTTTTCGGTGATGCCTCATATGATTACAAAGACAGGATTTCAAATAACACCAATATCGTGCCTTCATGGCATTCCTATAACAGTTTCAGCCTCTCAGGATCTTTTGTCTCCGATGATTTCTATGGAATGATGGATATAACAGAAGGCACCATGGTTCCCAGTGATCAATTAGACATCGCCGTGGGCAGAATTCTGGCCGATACTCCTCAGAGGGCTAAAATACTTGTAGACAAGATAGAGTCTTATTATGCTCCTGAAGCCTATGGCAACTGGAGGAATAATTTCATAACCATTTCAGACGATGTGGATGAGCCATGGGAGACCATTTTGCAAAGTACCACCAATGATATCGGAGATCTTGTTACCGAGGATAAACCCTTTATTAATGTCACCAAGATTCACTCCGACTCTTACACCCAGGAGTCGTCGGCAGGAGGGCAGCGCTATCCAGATGTAAACAAAGCCATTTTCGATGCAATGGAAGTTGGTGCTTTGGTCGTTAACTATTTCGGACATGGTGGTGAAGATGGTTTGGCGCGTGAGAGAATTTGGGATAAGATCAATGTTCAGGACCTTAACAATAGCTGCAAATTACCCTGCTTTGTTACTGTAACTTGTGAATACACCAAATTCGACAATCCTAACAGGCCAACCGCCGGTGAATTCCTGTACTGGAACAGAGATGGTGGCGCCATTGGACTGATCACCACTACGAGACAGATTTTCGTAAGTGTTGGTGTTGCGGTAAACGTGATTCTGGAGAACTATCTCTTTGCCCTGGGATCGAATGAATATCCAAGCATGGCAGAGGCTCTCCGGCTTACCAAGAATGATCCGGCAATATCGGGAATTGAGCAGCGACGACTGATTTTCTTCATCGGTGATCCGGCCATGAAATTGGCCTTCCCCAAGCCGGAAGTCAGGTTAACACGAATCAATGATGTTCCCGTGACCCAGGAAACCCCGGTCCTGAACGCACTGGGCTATGCAAAGATCGAGGGGGAGATCGTAGATGAGAACGGAAACCTTCTTAGTGATTATAATGGGGTGCTAACCGGAGCAGTTTACGACAAGGAAATAGATAGATCAACTCTTGCGAATGATGGAACTACCGATTCAAATGGTCAGTTGATCGTCCTGGATTATGTAACTCTCGGTGAAGTGATCTTCCGCGGCCAGGCATCGATCACCAACGGACAATTCAGTCTGGACTTTATAGTTCCAAGGGATATCAGCATACCTGAAGGCAACGGAAAAGTGAGTCTGTATGCACAGTCAAGTTCACCACTTGATGATCAGGCCGGCTCTAATTTTGATGTCAGGATCGGCGGATTAAATGAAAATGCGGCTGAAGATTCACAAGGCCCTGAGATAGCCCTGTTCATGAATGATGAGAGCTTTGTTTCAGGTGGGATAACCAACCAGCAACCTACCCTCTTGGCAAAACTTTCAGATGAGAATGGTATCAATACAGCCAGTGGCATCGGTCATGATATCCTGGCAATTCTAGATGGAGATGAAACCAATCCTTTCAAACTGAACGATTATTATGTGGCTGATGTTGATGATTACTCAAGAGGTGAATTGAGCTATCAGCTTAGAGACCTTGAACCGGGACTTCATACCCTTACCCTCAAGGCCTGGGATGTATACAATAATTCTAATGAGGCAGAGATTCAGTTCGTGGTGTTTAATGATAAAGAGGTACTCGTAGTTGAGAATGTGCTGAATTATCCCAATCCATTTGTCAATTACACCGAATTTTGGTTTAATCACAATAGTTCCGATCTTTTAGACGTTTCTATACAAATCTTTACAGTTTCCGGTAAACTGGTTAAAACCATCAACGGTCAAACTTCAGGCGGCGGAAAAAACGGCACCTCCGTGTCACGAGAACTGGTCTGGGATGGGCGTGATGATTTTGGCGACCGCATAGGAAAGGGAGTTTATGTATACAAGTTAACCGTGCATTCACCCCAGTTGAATAAAACCGTCGAAAAGTTTCAAAAACTTGTGATACTGTAATATTAAATTATATTTGCTTAGCAGATTTGATGCCTGAGAACATCGTTTTTATAATTATTTCTTAATATGAAAAATTACATTTTCGCCCTGATTACCATCGGATCCTTGCTCCAGTTAAAGGCACAGACCACTACCGAGGTCATACCTTATACCAATGACTCACGAGTGATCACTACCGCCGTGCCATTCCTGCTTATCGCATCGGATGCAAGAGCCGCGGGCATGGGTGATATCGGGGTAGCCACATCGGTGGATGCATACTCCCAGCAATGGAATCCGGCCAAATATGGTTTTTCCGAGGTTAAGTCAGGAATCGCGGTTAGTTACACACCTTATCTCAGCAAGCTGGTTAATGACATCTTTCTTGGAAATCTGACCTACTATAACCGAATTAATGAGAGAAGTGCCTTCGCTGCAAGTTTTAAGTATTTTTCACTTGGTGAGATTGAAATAGTTCAGGATGAGTTCTCTGAGGCTCTTATTGAACAACCTAATGAATTAACTATTGACGCCTCTTATACATTAAGATTGGCTGACCAATTCTCCATGGCAGTTGCACTAAGGTATTTAAGGTCTGACCTGAGGATTCAAGCCGTCGATGCTAACGCGAGCGCAGCAAGCACGTTTGGAGTGGACATCGGAGGATTTTACCAAAGTGAAGAAGAAGCTTATGATTCATTTAACGGCCGATGGCGTGCAGGGTTTGCGATTCAGAACCTTGGTCCTAAGATCAAGTATGACGATGCCGGTCGTGAGAATTTCATTCCTACCAACCTGAGACTTGGTGGTGGTTTCGAATTCATTTTTGATGAATTCAACAGCCTCTCTGTGAATGCCGAGTTAACAAAGCTTCTCGTTCCTACGCCTCCGGTTCTCGGACGTGAAGTGGAATTTGAAGATGTCAACAATAATGGCACCTACGAAGAAGATGAAGATAATTTCGTAAGTGAGACCGATAATGTTATCATCGAAGGAAAAGACAATAATGTGAACTTCCTCAATGGTGTTTTCCAATCTTTTAGTGATGCACCGGGAGGATTCAGTGAGGAGATTAAGGAATTTACATGGGCCCTGGGTGCTGAGTACAAGTACCAGGATTCATTCGCGCTGAGAGCGGGATACTTCAATGAGGCTGAAGATAAAGGAGCCCGAAAGTTCTTCGCCCTGGGCGCAGGTTTTAAGTATACCACCATCAATATCGACGTGTCTTACCTGTTTTCCGCTTCAAGGATTCAAAGTCCGCTGGAAAATACACTCCGATTTTCTCTAACCTTTAATTTTGGGGATGGAGAGTATGATGAATTTTAGAATTGGATTAATTTGATATATCTTTAGAACTATTGTGGAAACACAATAGTTTTTTTGTCTTGTTACATGAGGAAAATAAAGCTTGAATCCGAATTCGAGGTTTATGCATCGATTGAGGAATTACCGGAGAGCATCAAAAATTTGATGTCTGAAGCTGTTAAAGCCCGTGCGCGTGCCTATTCGCCTTATTCAAATTTCAGTGTTGGTGCAGCGGTGTTAGTCGATAGTGGCGAGATCATTACCGGCAGCAACCAGGAGAACGCTTCATATCCCTCCGGCCTCTGTGCTGAGCGAACTGCTCTGTTCTCAGCGGCTTCTAATTTCCCCGGCTCTAATATTGAGATCATTGCCATCTGTGCAGGCTCGACCAAGAAAAAGACCTCGAAACCCATCCCGCCATGTGGCGCCTGCAGGCAGGTTATTTCAGAATATGAAATAAACCAAAAAGCGCCTATCACAATTTGCTTTATGGGTGAGACTGGCGAAGTGGTTAAATCGAATTCGCTGTCCAACTTACTTCCTTTACTTTTCAATCCATCCGAACTCTGAAAATCTGAACGAAGTTTTATATTTTAGGGTTTTTCCATAAGGAACGAATGTGTTACTTTTGTGATTCGTTCATAATAGACCAAAATCTTATGCGAAAAGTAACGAAGGAAACATATCTGAATTGGTATGAGGATATGTTGTTCTGGAGAAAATTCGAGGACAAACTAGCCTCTGTATATATTCAACAAAAGGTACGCGGATTCCTGCACCTTTACAATGGACAGGAAGCGGTGCTGGCAGGTTGCCTGCACGCCATGGATCTCAGTAAGGATAAGATGATCACTGCCTACAGGAACCATGTTCAGCCTATCGGTATGGGAGAGGACCCCAGAAGGGTAATGGCAGAATTATTCGGTAAGGCCACCGGAACCTCGCAGGGCCTGGGTGGATCTATGCATATCTTTTCAAAAGAATACAGGTTTTATGGCGGACACGGAATTGTTGGCGGCCAGATTCCTTTAGGAGCCGGAATCGCTTTTGGTGATAAATACCACGGAAGTGACGCGGTAACCCTTTGTTTCTTTGGTGATGGTGCCGCCAGGCAGGGATCATTACATGAAACCTTCAACCTCGCTATGCTGTGGGAACTCCCTGTTATCTTTATATGTGAAAATAATGGTTATGCGATGGGGACCTCGGTGGCCCGTACCGCCAGCCATACCGATATCTGGAAATTAGGCCAAGGCTATGAAATGCCATGCGGCCCTGTAGACGGGATGAACCCGATAAAAGTTGCCGAGGCCGTTGACGAAGCAATCAAAAGAGCCAGAAAAGGCGGAGGGCCAACCTTCTTAGAGATGAAGACCTATCGTTACCGCGGGCATTCAATGAGTGATGCCCAGCACTACAGGACAAAGGAGGAGGTAGAGGAATATAAGAAAATAGACCCGATAACTCAGGTGAAGGATACCATCCTGGAGAAGAAGTACGCTTCCGAAGAGGACATTAAGAAAATAGACAAACGGGTAAAGGATAAGGTGGCCGAATGTGAGAAATTCGCTGAAGAATCACCATTCCCGGAACTGAACGTCATGTACGACGCGGTATACGAGCAGGAAGATTATCCATTTCTTAAACATAAATTGTAAGACATGGCAGAGGTCATAAATATGCCAAGACTAAGCGATACCATGGAGGAAGGTACGGTAGCGTCATGGCTAAAAAAAGTAGGTGACAAAGTTGAGGAGGGCGATATCCTGGCTGAGATAGAAACCGATAAAGCCACAATGGAATTTGAGTCCTTCTATGAAGGAACCCTGCTCCATATTGGTGTACAGGAAGGTGAGACTACCAAGGTCGATGAACTCCTTGCGATAATCGGGGAGGAGGGTGAAGATATTTCCGAATTGATAAACGGTTCATCAACCTCGGCTTCAGCATCTTCTGAAAAAGAAGAAAAAGCAGAGGAAACCAAAGAAGAACCCCAGGAAGGATCTTCTGAAATTCCTGACGACGTTACTATAGTAACAATGCCCCGGCTTAGCGATACCATGGAAGAGGGTACAGTGGCCAGCTGGCTTAAAAAAGTAGGAGACCAGGTTGAAGAAGGTGATATTCTTGCTGAAATCGAGACCGATAAGGCGACTATGGAGTTTGAATCTTTCCAGTCCGGGACCTTGCTGCATGTTGGACTAAATGAAGGCGAATCTGCAAAGGTGGATTCACTCCTGGCTATCATCGGCCCGGAAGGAACCGATGTGGAAGGTTTAGCTAAGTCGTTCAAACCAGCTGGTTCAGAATCTGAAAAACCAAAAGTAAAAACACAGGAAAAGGCGGAAGCGCCTAAGCCTGCTGAATCAAGGCCGGCCGCGCCTGCAACTGCGGTTGGTCAACAGGCCGCTGTGCAATCCAATGGCAGGCTGTTTGCCTCTCCACTTGCGCGTAAAATGGCAGAAGACAGAGGTATAAACCTCGCCCAGGTGAGTGGAACTGGTGAAAATGGACGCATAATCAAACGCGATATAGAAAACTTTAATCCTGCGGCTGTGTCTTCAACAGCCCAGGTCGCTAAATTTGTGCCCTCCGGACAGGAAGACTGGGACGAGATCAAACATTCCCAAATGCGCAAAACCATAGCGCGCCGTCTGGCGGAATCAAAGTTCACGGCCCCGCATTACTATCTCGGTGTTGAGTTTAACATGGACAACGCGATTGCATTCAGGGAGCAGTTCAATACGATTCCCGACACTAAGATTTCATTTAACGATATGGTTGTTAAAGCCTGTGCCCTCGCCTTGAGGCAACATCCTCAGGTGAATTCAAGATGGTATGACGACCGCATGCAGTTGAATAATCATGTGCATATAGGAGTGGCAGTAGCCGTTGAAGACGGACTTGTGGTTCCTGTTCTTCGTTTTGCTAATGAACAGAGTCTTCAGCAAATAAACGCTGCTGTTAAGGAATATGCGGTGAAAGCAAGGGATAAGAAGTTGACTCCACAGGAAATGGAAGGAAGCACCTTTACCATCTCCAACCTAGGCATGTTTGGCATTGAAACCTTTACTTCTATAATAAACCAGCCCAACTCTGCGATTCTCTCGGTGGGTACAATTGTTCAAAAACCAGTTGTTAAAAACGGGCAGATCGTAATTGGAAATACGATGAAATTAACCATGGCCTGTGATCACAGGACCGTGGATGGGGTAACAGGTGCTAAATTCCTTGAAACCCTGAAAGGTTTCATTGAAAATCCGGTGACCATGCTGGTATAAGCAATAAAAACAAACAGAAAACCCATTTCAAATTGAAATGGGTTTTTTTAATTTATTCCGAAGATAACGGGCCGATTACCGTAGCTACCGTAGCGATCGAATTAGCGGGGAAGCCTCCCTTCTCGGCATGCTGCCTTATATAATTTTCATCACGGGCCGTATACACACAGTAAACCTTATTGGCAGTGACATAGGAATGCAGCCAGCTTAGCTTATCTTTCCCTATCTGATCGATAATATCACAAGAGGAAAGTGAAATAGCTTTAAGTTCCTCATCGGTAAGCGAACCGGCATTCGGGATCTGCCTCTCGATAACGAACATTTGGTGCTCATTGATGATTTCAGCATTGAGCTTGTCAGCATAAGAGGCATCTTTTTCGGAACAATTAAATAAGGTCAGGGCAAAAACGATAAACATGATTGGAGTTGTTCTCATAATATCAGGTTTTAAATTGAATTGATTTATGAGATAAAACTAATCCCGGTTAATTGCGGTGACTTCTACAAACAGATCAAATGACTATACATTTGATTCATTTTTGAAAAAATGGCTCAAAAAGCGTGTTGCTGAACATATTTGGACGGTAGTATCCCATATTTTTCAGAGAAACATTTACTGAAATAGGCGGGGCTGTTAAAGCCCGATTCAAAGGCAACTTCCGAGATATTTCCTTTTTGATCATAGAGTAATTTGATGGCCTTATGCAACCTGAAGTCCCTGATAAACATATTTGGAGACATACCTGTGAGCTTTATGATCTTGCGGTAAACCTGTGATCTGCTGTATCCCATGTTTTTGCATAGATCTTCGTTTGAAAGTTCCGGATTATTCCATTGGGTATTGATATAGTCCATCAGTTTCATCAGAAAACGTTCTTCCTTTGGTTTTAGGACACGGATCCCCTCTCTTTCTAAAAAAGCATTATGGTTTTCCTGATCGTAAACCGACTTAATTTCGGAAGACAACACTATTTGTTCCTTTACAACCTCACACATGAAGGTGGAGAGATTGATCGTATCTTTGAACAATTCAGCTTTATCGGTCACCGGAGGGCCAATACTGAGCCCGATCTTCAACCGCCTTAGATATGAATCGAAATTAGGGGTTATATATTTAAAGTTATTCTGAATTTTCAAAGCACACATAACCGCATTGGTTACAGACTTAAAACTGACTAAATAACTATTATTGTTTAAAAGGATAACCCGACCCTTGAATTTCTGGATCGATTTGTTAACGCTGGAGTGAAACTTCTGATTGAAAAGAGTGAACTGGTTAGATTCAACACGGTTGAGAAAATTGCTTGACTCGATCACCATGATGGCCCTATATGCCGAATCAAACATATCGCTTAAGTCCATACTTTCATCAGCATAGGGATCCTGGATACGGCCTAAAAAAGCCTTTACCATATTGCTGTCAACTTCAATGATTTCGTGAGGGATCAAACCATGTGCCTTATTATGTAGGTCCCTGACGGCCTGCTCATTTGGCGCTTCTATCAGGCAGAAAGCATTGCCTCTTTGCTCGTCAACCCAATAGGTCACGGCCTTGCACTGAAAATCATCTTGAAGCTCAACGTCTTTATGATGAGCTTCAGCCGCGTCCCGGAGAGTCACCCCGGGCAAATTATGACGGTCCATGAAAATGGGCATAATACTGGATTTCCTTTCAATTTACAGAATTTTGAGATAAAATTCCAGTTTTTTGATTTGAATAAACACTGGGTGTTTTCAACAAAAAAACATGCGCCTTTTTCGCCGGTCAATTAAATTTTGTATTTGCTATCTTTAGCCAAATTTCAAAAGGATGAGATACCTCCCCCTATACATAGTCGTCGCATTTATTTCGGCATGTATGTTGCCTGGGTTTTCCTCCCGAACGGAAATAATTACCCCGGATGCAAGGACCATAGTTTCTTATTTGGCTTCCGATGAATTGGGTGGCAGGGACAATGGCTCGGAAGGGATCCATAAGGCTGCCTTATTTATCGAAAGATATTTTGAATCGCTGAATATCAAGCCTTATTTTTCTGAATACAGGGACTCGTTTAAGGTAAAGGACATAGATTCTTATAATATCGTGGGTTGGATAGAAGGGAATGATCCCTCTTTTAAGGACGAATTTGTCATTATCGGAGCACATTACGACCATATTGGCAGGAGAGCCAGGCCCGTGGACGGCGATTCCATTGCCAATGGTGCCAACGATAATGCCACCGGGACAGCTGCGGTCATGTTGCTGGCTAAATATTTTGCGTTAAATCCAACCAATAAGCGAAGTATTATATTCGCTTTGTTTTCCGCAGAGGAATTGGGTTTGGTTGGTTCTGAGCATCTCTCTGAAAAACTGAAAGAAGATGGTTTAGATCTCTACACCATGGTTAATTTTGAAATGGTCGGGGTTCCTTTGACGGACAGGGATTATAAGGCTTTTGTCTCTGGCTATGACCTTTCCAACCTTGCCCTGAAAATAAATGAATATGTAGGCGATAACCTGATAGGCCGTTCCGATGTGGCGGTCAAATATGATCTATTTAAACGATCGGATAATTACCCTTTCTATCTTGATTTCGAAGTCCCCTGCCAGACGATCTCAAGTTGTGACCTGACCAATTTTGATTATTACCATCATGTCGACGATGAAGCTCCACTAATGGATTATGAATACCTTACTTCCCTTGTTGATGACCTGGCCCCGGCCATAGAAAAAATGACAGTTACGGCCAGTAAAGAAATACAGATGAACGATGAATAAAAAGAATATTGTTATAACTGGAACAAGCCGAGGAATAGGCTTTGAGTTGGTGCAAATATTTGCTTCCCAGGGGCATAAAATCCTGGCCCTGTCCAGGAACCCCAAACCTGTTGAGGAGTTACAGCTTGATCCTGTACATGCAATGCCATTTGACCTGGGTTCAGTCCGGGACCACAACAGGGTGAAGGATTTCCTTGAAGGAAAATGGGCAAAAGTTGATATCCTGATCCATAACGCAGGCCTGTTGTTAAATAAACCGTTCTCACAAACAACTATGGATGATTTTATAGCGGTTTATCAAACCAATGTCTTTGGCCTGGCAGAGCTTACACGCGGCCTTATCCCATTCATGTCAACCGATGGGCATGTGGTTTCGATCAGTTCGATGGGCGGCGTACAGGGCAGTATGAAGTTTCCCGGACTGGCAGCTTATTCCTCCAGTAAGGGAGCTATCATAACCCTTACCGAATTATTGGCTGAAGAATACAAGGATACCGGTCCGAGCTTTAATGTGCTCGCTTTGGGTGCTGTCCAGACCGAAATGCTTGCGGAAGCCTTTCCAGGGTATGAGGCTCCCGTAAGTGCTGCCGATATGGCTAATTATATTTCAGATTTTGCACTTCACGGCAATCAATTCTATAATGGGAAATTATTGCAGGTCTCCAGCTCTACACCCTAATCGATTATCTGCTCTTTTTAACTATTATCAGCATAGATCTTTTATTATATTTAAAGCTAAATTGTCGTGAGGCCCATGAGGCGAAAATACCTTCTTGAAGTTTATTTATTTCCTTTTCTCTTCCTTTTATTCCACCTCGGAAGTGCTCAGGTATTTGAGAGAGCTGAGAGCGTAAGCGGATTTGGAATCCTAAGCGGTAATAACGGAGTGGCAGTTGCCGACTATGACGGCGACTTTGATCTGGATGTTTTTGTGGTCGGACTGGCCAAGGACGATCCCCAGGATCTGCAAAGCCTAAGCAGGCTGTTTCGGAATAATGATGATGGGACATTCACTGATGTCACTGAGGAAGCTGGCCTTGTGAATCTGTATGACAACCAGGAAGCCGAAGAGTACTTCGGGCTTGAAGGATTTAAGCATGGTGCCTATTGGGGTGACTATAATAATGACGGCTTCCCTGATCTTTTGATGACCCATTCCTACAAGGTTCAACTTTTTATCAACCTCGGAAATGGGAGTTTTCTCGACTTCACTCAAACCGCCGGATTGGAAGAGGAAAACAGTTGCAGAAATACCGGGGCCGCCTGGTTTGATTATAATAATGATGGCCACCTCGATATCTACATCTCCGATTGGGATGAATGTGGTGGAAATACCGTATACCGTAACAATGGCAATGGTACTTTTACCGATGTCTCAATTGAATCGGCTGCCGGCGGTTCAGGTGGCCTTGCCAGCTACACGCCTTTCCCGTTCGATTTTAACGAGGACGGATTAACCGATATTTACGTGACCAACGATTTTGATGAGCCTAATGACCTCTTTATTAATTTAGACGGCATCAGTTTTTCTCAGCAAGCTGTTCAATTTGGCCTGAACAGTATGGCAGATGATATGGGCGTTGCCATCGGGGATTACAATAACGATGGACATTTTGATCTCTTTATCACAGCCATCGACAAGAATATCCTTTACACTAACCAGGGGGATAACACATTTTTAGACGAAGCTGCAATCAGAAATGTTGATAACACCGGATGGGCGTGGGGAACCAAATTCGCAGATTTTGACCTTGACGGGGATGAAGACCTTTTTGTGGTTAACGGATATGAATTTGAACTCAGAAGCACCGAATACAATGTGTATTACAGAAACATGAATGAAGAGGGGCAAAATACCTTTATCGAAGCCTCGGAAGAGGTGCAGCTTCATGATCTTACAATGAGTGTTGAGGCCGTTGATTTTGATTATGACAATGACGGGGATATTGATCTGTTCGTAACAAACACCGATCAACCATCTATCTTCTATGAGAATAAACTTCTGAATTTCGATCAGCCAGCAGATTTGAGTTGGTTTAAACTGGATCTCGAAGGTTCTGTTTCGAACCGCGATGCGATTGGTACGATTGTAACATTAACAACGGAAAACAGAAGTCTGAAACGATATTATTCCGGGGTCGGATTCTTAGGACAGAGCCTGCAACCGGTTCATTTCGGATTGAATACAGATGAGCAGGTTGTTGAAGTGCAGATTGAATGGCCCTCCGGAATCCAGGAAACTTATAATGCTCTGCAAACGAATTCGGTTTACAGGGCGGTCGAAGGTCAGGGAATTGAACTTCTCGATGTTGGCCCCAGCATAAAGATATATGGTTGTACCAATCCCGAATCCTGTTCATACGATCCTGAGGCCACCGTTGATGATGGCAGTTGCACTTTTTTGCCGCCGGCGACAATTTCCGGTCCTTCCTCCTCCGGATTTCTGAGCACGGAGTCTTATAATTATCCTTTAGCTGACGGATCTGCGGCAAATTGGACGGTTCATGGCGGACAGATTCTCAGCGGTCAGGGAACAGGGAGCATTTCAGTGAAATGGGGGCTTGAGGAGAGTGGATCTGTAAGGGTACGAGAAAATAATTCCGAATGTTTTGGACTTGATGTTGAATTAGAGGTAAGCCTGAATGTCAATGATGCAGATTCGGATAAATCGATTGCGCGTATATGGAATGAGGCCCTGTTAGAGGCTATCCGCGGCGATTTTGCCCGGCCGACGGTTCACGCTCGTAATTTGTTTCATTCCAGCATTGCCATGTATGACGCCTGGGCCATTTATGATGAACAAGCGAGGCCGTATCTTATCGGGAATGAAGTTAACGGTTTTAGCAGTGAACTGGTTGAATTCACCTCACTTGAAGATGTCGAATCATCAAGGAAAAAAGCCATGAGCTATGCTATGTACAGGTTGCTTTCTCATCGATTTCAAAACTCGCCCGATGCTGAATCCATTCAGGACAGGCTTGATCTCATCATGGAGCAGCTGGGGTATGAAACCGAATTAGCGACCTCTACCTTGTACCAGTTTGGCAATCCCGCTGCTCTTGGCAACTACATTGCTCAGACTATTATTAATTTTGGCCACCAGGATGGTTCAAGGGAGCAGACCGATTATGACAATGCCTATTATGAACCGGTCAATCCGGTTTTAGCCCCGGCACTTGCAGGAAATCCTGATATTATTGATCCTAACAGGTGGCAGCCATTGAGCCTTGATTCCTTTATCGACCAGAGCGGGAATCCGGTGGATGGGACCGAAATCCCCTTCCTGAGCCCGGAATGGGGAGATGTACTGCCATTTGCCATGAGTGATGGGGATCTATCGGAATTAAGCCGCGATGGTGATACCTATTCGGTTTGGAACAACCCCCCTGAGCCTCCTTACCTTGAGTCTACAGGATTTGAGGATTCAAGCCAGGCTTATAAGTGGGGATTCTCATTGGTCTCGGTCTGGGGGTCTCACCTGAGCCCTGATGATGGCGTAATGTGGGACATTTCACCGGCATCAATAGGGAATATAAATATTTCCGATTTTCCTGGTACATTCATGAACTTTCCTGATTTTTATGATCTCTTCGAGGGCGGTGATATAGGAACCGGCCATGCCATTAACCCGGTAACCGGAATGCCCTACGAGCCTCAGATTGTACCGAGGGGTGATTATACAAGGGTGCTGGCAGAGTTCTGGGCTGACGGACCTGATTCTGAAACACCACCGGGACATTGGTTTACCATCCTGAATTATGTGAACGACAATCCTCAATTTGAAAAACGCTTTGCTGGAGAAGGGGAGATACTCGACCCGCTGGAATGGGATGTCAAGGCCTATTTCATCATGGGAGGTGCAATGCATGATTCGGCAATTTCAGCATGGAGCATTAAAGGATATTATGATTATATCAGGCCAATTTCAGCAATACGATACATGGCAGACAAAGGTCAGAGCAGTGACCAGGCACTTCCTAACTACCATCCGGAGGGCATTCCGCTTGTCGATGGCTATATAGAACTGGTTGAAGCCGGTGATCCCCTTGCTGGATTTTTCAATCAGAATATCGGAAAGATAAAGGTTTACACATGGAGAGGCCATGACTACATCCAAAACACGGAAACCGATGAGGCCGGAGTGGGCTGGATATTAGCCGAAAACTGGTGGCCATACCAGAGACCGACCTTTGTAACTCCCCCCTTTGCCGGCTATGTTTCAGGCCATTCAACCTATTCGCGGGCGGCAGCCGAAGTGATGACCTTAATTACAGGAGATGCCTTTTTTCCGGGTGGTTTAGGAGAATTTACGGCTGGAAAAAATGAATTCCTCGTATTTGAAGATGGACCTTCTGTCGATCTTGTATTGCAATGGGCAACATATCGGGACGCTTCAGACCAGTGCAGTTTGTCCAGGATCTGGGGAGGAATTCATCCCCCTGCCGATGACATCCCGGGCAGGCGCATAGGAGAAAAGGTTGGCCGGGAAGCCTTCGCTTACGCCGTTCCTTATTTTTACAGCGACCCTCCTTCCAATCCGGATCAACCATCAAGGGTCTTTCCGAATCCGGTCATCGAAGGAGAAGTGACTATTACCAATACATCACCATCAGAAGTTTTCTACCTTTTTGATATGACGGGAAGGAGAATTCCATTCAGTGAAATAAATTACGATGCACAGAATGGTTATACCAGACTGCGCGTTCCCGCTGGAACCGCCACGGGGATCTATATCTTAAACTGGGCCGATCGTTCCGAATTGCTCCTCGTCAATAAGGAGTGAACATGGAGATGGTTTTCCCATTTGTGGTTCGGTAAGATTTCATCAGGTTGGCCGTCATACAGGAATGAACAGGCAGAATGTGAACGAGATCACCTACTTTACATGTTCTTATAAATTCCGGACTCGCTCTTAAAACCCCATGTTCCTGAGATAAACTTATGAGATAACAATCATTAATAATGGATCCTAATCCGTTAGTTCCGCATTTCACAGCCTGTCCGAAAACGTCTCCCTTAACAGTTGTTAGCCGGTCCTTGGATAAATGAATTCCACCCCCATAAAGGATAATTTCGTTGTCTTCAGGATGGATGGCAACCACCGGGCAGGCCAGGGCCACCGCTATTTGCCCGGGAGTACAAGACCCTATCTGACTTTGCATAAGGTCGTAGAATACAAAATTACCCGGCCTTATCTCATCAATTCCTTCAAAGTCATCACAAACACTGGAAGAAGGCGTATCGCCGTATGAGGCTTGAATATTAGGGTAACTGTCTTTATATTTTTCCTTGAGCTCGACAAGTTGAGTTCTGGCTATCCGATGAGTGTTCCTGATCTCTGTTGCAGACCGGCATCCGTAAGTTTGTCCGGCATGACCCAAAAACCCCAGGAAATTCATTTTTTCAGACTTATGGATATCATTTGCAAGTTTTGAAATGTACTCGTGATTATCGGGTTTAAGCCCGGCACGATTATTTCCAAGATTAATCTTGATGAAAACATTTACATGGTGGCTGAGATTGGAATTTAAGAAGTTTATGGTTTCTGTTGATTCAACCAGTAAATTGATTGAAATCACCTTCGCAAGTGAATTGATATCCTCTATTTCCCTGAGATTAACAGGGAATGCGATAGTAATGTCATTCCAGGCGGGGGCAAAGTATTTCGCCATCCCAACCGAAGACACAGTTATACATTCTACTCCCTCGTCTGCAAACCACCTGCCGATATCAAGTGATTGGTGTGTTTTAAAATGTGGTCGCAGCTTTAATCGAAGAGCCCTGGATTTCTCAGCCATAGCCCTGATATTGGCTCGGCATCGGGCTTCATCTAAAATAAGTGAGGGAACACGGATCATAGTGGGTTCTTATGTATTCAATATAAGTATTATTTCTATTTTTGCCCCATGTATGATCATTTGAATCCCTTCATTCCGCCAGCGGCAATCGGGGGCGTTGATAAGTTGCTGATTCATGATCAGCTTACCGTAAAGGTTTCCAGGTCCAGGGTTACCAAACACGGAGATTACCGTCCATTGCCAGATGGTGGTCATCAGATCACGGTAAATGCCAATTTAAATCCTTATCGCTTCCTCATCACCCTGGTCCATGAGATTGCGCATTACGAGGCGTTTCAAAAGTTTGGAAGACATATCAAGCCCCATGGGAAAGAATGGAAATATACATTTCAGCGATTGATGCTGCCATTTTTGAATCCGGAGGTTTTTCCCAATGATCTCCTCCCTCTTTTGGCCAGGCACTTCAAGAATCCCAGGGCAAGTAGTGACACCGATCATCAATTGGCCCTAGCATTGAAGCAATACGACCCTGCTAATGACCTTCATTTCGTTCATGAAATAGCGATAGGCGAAAATTTTCGTTTATATAACGGGAGGATATTCAAAAGAGGACAAAAGCGTGTAAAACGAATAGAATGCATTGAGATTGAAACCGGAAAATTGTATCTTTTCAATCCCAATGCTGAAGTTCAGTTAATAGATAAATAATGAATACAAACTATTTTGCGATCATAATGGCCGGAGGAGTGGGTTCACGTTTCTGGCCTGTGAGTACAAGGGCCTTTCCAAAACAATTCCACGATATGCTGGGAACGGGCAAAAGCCTTATGCAGACTACGTTTTCCAGGCTCGAACAATTTATTCCCGGGAACCAGATATATATTCTTACCAACGCAGAGTATGACAGGCTGGTACAGGAACAATTGCCCTCTATCGGGGCCAATCAGGTTGTTCTTGAGCCTGCCATGAGGAATACGGCCCCCTGTATTTTGTATGCCGCCCTGAAGATTAACAAGATCAATCCTGATGCGGTTATGATCGTTGCTCCCAGTGATCACTGGATAGAAGATGAAGAAGGTTTTCAGAGGAATGTAGAGGAATCCTTTAAATTCGCTGCCGAACAGGATGCACTGGTCACTCTTGGTATTCAACCCACATTTCCAAATACGGGATACGGTTATATAGAATATGACAAAGGCAAGGCATCAAGGATAAAACCGGTAAGCCGGTTTATGGAAAAGCCAGATTATGAAACTGCGAGACGCTTTCTGGAGCAGGGCAATTATCTGTGGAATGCAGGTATCTTCGTCTGGAGTGTTAAATCTGTCCTGGATGCTTTCCGCAATTTTCAACCAGAGATGTTCTCATTGTTTGAAAAGGGGATACCGGCATATAACACCCCGAACGAAGATACTTTTATCGCTGAATATTATCCAAAAGCTGAAAATGTTTCAGTTGATTATGCCATTATGGAGCACAGTAAAAAAGTTTATGTCCTCCCGGCCGAATTCGATTGGAACGATCTCGGGACCTGGGGAAGCCTGTATGACAAACTGAATAAGGACAATTCTTCAAATGCAGTGGTCAACACCCGGACTATGCTTAAGAATGCCAGTGGAAATATGATCAGGACAGCCGATAACAAGATCGTGGTAATTGAAGACCTGCACGATTTTATCGTTGTTGATCATGATGAGGTTTTACTGGTAGTCCCCAAGGCAAAGGAACAGGATATCAAGCAAATTCTTATTAATGTTAAAGATCGCTTCGGTGAATCATATGGTTAATTATGGAGGAAAGTAAATTTAGTTTTTCCGAGGCTGAAGAGAAGGACGATGACCAAAAGGTTGAGCAGTCGAAAAAGGCCGTAAAGGATGATGCAAAAGGATTGGTGGAGAGTACCAAGAACTTTCTTACCGAGATCTTCAGTTTCCGCAAGGACACCGACCGCGATGCCACCATTGAGGCTATTAAGGCTGATATTCCATTTAAAGGAGCTACGGCATGGATCCTTATCTGTTCTATTTTTGTGGCCTCGGTCGGATTGAACGCCAATTCAACGGCCGTGGTGATAGGTGCCATGTTAATCTCCCCTCTTATGGGACCTATTCTCGGAATAGGAATGTCTATTGCCATTAACGATATTTACACCCTGAGAAAATCGCTCATCAATTTTGCGGTGATGGTCGTCTTGAGTGTGCTAACCGCTTATTTGTTCTTTGAGTTTTTCCCCTTGAGTGAGGATTCCTCAGAGTTACTAGGAAGGACCAGGCCGGACATCAGGGATGTGCTGATCGCATTTTTTGGTGGATTAGCCCTTATTATTGCGAGAACAAAAAAGGGCACAATTGCTTCTGTGATCTTTGGTGTGGCTATCGCGACAGCACTTATGCCACCTTTGTGTACGGTAGGCTACGGACTTGCAAAAGGGGCGGAACCGGGTCTGACTGCCGGTTCAACTGGTTATACCTACGCTTTGGGTGCCATGTACCTCTTTATCATCAATACTATTTTTATAGCCCTTGCGACCTTCCTGGTCCTCAAGGTTTTGCGATTCTCCATGCTGAAATATGCGAACTCCAGAAAAAGAAAATTCATTGCAAGAATGGCCATGCTTACAGCAGTGATTATAATGATCCCTGCAATCTGGACATTCCTCAATGTTTATAAGGAGAGTAAGCAAAGAAGCGAGATTTCTAAGTTTATAACCAACGAGATCAGGGGGAATGAATCCCTCGAATTGCTCAGGTATGAAGTGGATTACAACAAGAAAGAGATCTTGCTGAGCTTCCTTAACGAGATAACAGAACCCACCAAAAATGACCTTATCAACGAGATAAAAAATAATCCCCTATATACCAATATACGCGATTATGAGCCGAGAATCAAGGGAAGTGACATGAAGAGTTATGAACTGATTTCAACGGCATACAGCGATGCAAGGGATGAATTGATTCAGTCTCGCAATGTGATCAATGGCCTTCAACTTCAAATTCAGGGCCTCCAACAGGAAATTTCCGATTTGAACTTTCAGATGGAACAGCAACGCGGAGAGACAGGGATAACCTTTTCGGTGCTTGCGAAGGATGCCAAGATCCGCTTCCGTGAATTGGAGTATTTCGCTTATTCAGAAGTGCTTGCATCCCAGGATTTTATCAAAATCGATACACTCAAGGTGGCACAGGTAAAATGGAATTCAAATATTACCGACAGTATCAGGCAGCGAAGAGAAAGGGATCTGGCAAATTGGCTGCGGGAGGTCCTGAAAACAAAGGACACTATATTTGTTAATCGCTTAGACTGATCAGGAGTTTTCGTCCAAATACATCAGCTTCACCTTTTTGAACAATTCAGAAGAATAAACGAAATCCGTAACCGCCTCGTTGTCGGTTTTAAAGATGGTATTTTTTGAGCCTTCCCATTCTTTCACGCCATTTTTAAGGAAGACGATCTTTTCACCTATCTCCATTACTGAATTCATGTCGTGTGAATTTATCACTGTTACCATCTGATATTCATCCGTGATCTCCTGAATTAGATTATCGATCACGATAGCAGTATTGGGGTCCAGTCCCGAGTTAGGCTCGTCGCAGAAGAGATATTTGGGATTATTGACTATTCCCCTGGCAATGGCCACACGTTTCTGCATACCTCCTGAGGCCTCACTTGGCATTTTGTAATGAGCATCCGGTAAATTAACCCGATTTAAAACGAAATCTGCACGGTCTTCCATCTCGCTTTTTGACATTGCAGTAAACATTTTCAAAGGGAACATGACGTTTTCCATAATGGTCATGGAATCAAAGAGGGCGCCTCCCTGGAACACCATTCCGATTTCCGACCTGAGGTTTCGTCTTTCATTGCGGGATAATTCGCTGAAAATCTTTCCATCATACGAAATGGAGCCATCGTCATAATTGAACAGGCCCAAGAGGCATTTAATGAATACCGTCTTTCCCGATCCGCTTGCAC
>JBFKFP010000023.1:0-25718 GCA_041618535.1 Flavobacteriaceae bacterium | reverse complement strand
TGAACCCGGTAATAATACCAATAAAGAATTTAGAGCCCATTTTACCTTGAAAAGATAGAGTTTATGAATTTACGAACTTTAAGCCTATTCGGTGTATTTGCTCTCCTGATGCAATTTTCCTTTTCGCAGGAAGGCCTCCCGATATACTCTGATTATCTGACCGATAATTATTATATCATCCATCCGTCGATGGCTGGTGTGGCCAATTGCGGTAAAATACGTCTTACCGCCCGACAGCAATGGTTCGGGCAGGATAATGCACCGAGTTTACAGACTTTAAGTGCTAACTCCAGGCTCGGAGATGGACCCTCGGGGATGGGGGCTATCGTCTACAACGATAAGAACGGTTACCATTCCCAGGTAGGTGCATACCTCACTTACGCCCATCATATTATGTTTTCAAGGAATACTATTGACCTGAGCATGCTGTCATTCGGACTGAGTGCAGGTTTTATACAATACAAGCTGGATGAGACTTCGTTCCTCTCGGAAGGTTTTGATCCAATTATTGCGGGAATTGAACAAAGTGCGACCAACTTTAATATAGATTTCGGGTTTTCTTATCATTTCCTGAATTTTTATGCCCATGCAACAGTTAAGAATGTTCTTGCCAATCAGGGAATCAATTTTAACGAGCAGGGACTGAGTTATGATAACCTGAGGACTTATTTGGTATCCGTTGGTCAGGTCTTTAAAAAACTGAGCAGTGAATATTCCTGGGAACCTTCAGTGATGTTCATGCACAGGGAGGCCACTAACGAATCACTTATCGACATCAATATCAAGGGTTATAAGGAAATGGATTTTGGTTCAGTATGGGCCGGACTGTCTTACAGAAGAAGTTTTGATGGAGCGGAATTTCTTGATGGGTCCGGGGTAAGCACACAGAAACTTCAATATTTTACACCTTTTATTGGGGTAAACTATAACGACCTGGTCTTTGCATATACCTATTCCTACCAGGCTAATTCCGTAGTGTTCGACAATGGCGGATTTCACCAGATTACCTTGGGCTATAACTTCAATTGCAGAAAGGAAAAATATGATTGTGAGTGTCCGAGTGTAAACTAAAAAAAGATTTATGGCTCCTGACAGGGGCCATTTTTAATTTTTATAATTCGTATTATTCTTCCTGGTTTTTATTTTTATCATATTGAATTAATCTAAAAATGATATAGAAGGTACTACTATGTGGTTGGAATGAAGGGAGACCATATATAAAGACCGGTTTTAACTCTACTTAAAATTAAGAGATTATGGCAATAATTAAAGCGGTAAACGGAGTATTCCCGGTTATAGAACCAGATTGCTACATGGCTGAAAACGCCACGGTAGTAGGAGATGTTAAAATTGGCAGTATGTGCAGCGTTTGGTTCAATGCCGTAATCCGTGGTGATGTGCATTATATCCGTATAGGGGATAAGGTCAATATCCAGGACGGTGCGGTTATACATGCTACTTACCAGACTTCACCTACCGAAATCGGGAATAATGTATCTATTGGCCATAACGCCATTGTTCACGGGTGCACTATTCATGACAACGTCCTTATCGGAATGGGAAGTATTGTTATGGATGATTGTGTTGTTGAAAGCAACAGTATTATCGCGGCCGGTGCCGTTGTCACCAAGAACACAAGAGTGGAAAGCGGGAGTATTTATGCAGGTATTCCGGCTAAAAAAATCAGGGATATCAGCCAGGAACTTATTTCGGGAGAGATTGAACGGATAGCAGATAATTACATCAAATATTCGGATTGGTTCAGGGAATAAAACGGTTTATCCCGCTTTTTGAATTATAGATCCAATCAGTTCTTCTGATGAATTCAGCGTCTGCAAGTCAGTATTAGAGAGGAATTCCTCAAGGGCTCCATTGTTGTTTTGAAGAATGACGGGGAATTCAGTCCAATTATTCCCAAAATTCTTTTCGAACTCATCTTTGTGATAGAATTCCATTTTGATCCCTGACGTTTTTCTGAATTGTTTCCATGCCTTGTTTTCAGCAACTGAATTATGGGTCAGCATACACAATCGGCATGAATAGGTGCTCGGGCTGATAATTTTATGCGCTGAATCAAGTAAAGTATTCAATTTTCCGGAACGCGCATTGTAAACAAAGATCAGTATCATAAAGCTTCAGTCGGATCAGGTATTTTTTCCTTGCTAGAAGTCCAGGTATTCAACTTTATAGGTTTTTCCAATTAAGTCAGTCATTATATCAGGATCGGTATTGGAATAAAATTCAATCCGTGGTTTATGATTGCCTGAGTTCATCAAGCCATTCCGATCCAGTATTAGTTGAGTCTGACGTGCAACAGCCATTCCGGAATCGATTATTCTGATATTCCCGGGGAGCAGATCAAGAAGGGTAGGTATAAGGTAGGGATAATGTGTACAGCCCAGGACGAGATAATCTATTTTCTCCTGAATCATCGGTTGCAGGTAACCCGACAGGAGTGTCCGCATTTCTTCCGAATTCAATTTTCCCATTTCGATAAGTTCGACGATTCCGTCACCATCTTGTTCGATCACCCTTACATTGGAAGCGAATCTTGACGAGGTCTGGTTGAACAATGAACTGCTCAAGGTTCCTTTGGTGGCCAATATCCCTATTGCATTGCTTTTTGTATTTAAGGCAGCTGGTTTGATCGCAGGTTCTATCCCGATAAAAGGAACATCATAGTTAGACCGAAGAACATCTATGGCATTAGTGGTTGCTGTATTACAGGCCACGACAATGATCTTACAGTTTCGATTAAGTAGCCATTCCGTGTTTTTTATGCTGAGTTCAAGGATTCGTTCCTTTCCTTTGGGACCGTAGGGCGCATTTTTGCTATCGGCAAGATAGATAGTGGATTCTGATGGCATAAGCGCATGGATCTCCTTCCAAATGGAAGTGCCGCCTACACCTGAATCAAAAATTCCAATTGCCTGATCGCTCACAATTACAAAAATAAAAAAGCTGTCCTTCAAGGGGACAGCTTTGTTTGATATTTTGTTCGAATGGTTCTTATTAGAATCCGAGTTCTTTCTTGACGTCTGCCAAAAGATCTTTACCATCAGCGAGGATAACGCCCTGGCCTGCTGTGGAGTCCAATACATAGTCGAATCCCTGGGCCTTAGCTACCTTAACAACGGCATCTTTCGCCTTTTTAAGAATAGGCTCTAAGAGATTCGCCTCTTTCTTGGCAAGGTCCTGTTGTGCCTGTGCCTGGTATTGCCTGATGCTTTGTTCCATACCCGCTACTTCCTGCATACGGGTTGTATTCTCTTCATTCGTTTTAGTTGAGGCCTCGGCGTCATACTGCTTTACTTTGTTCTGCAATTCTGTTGCCATGGTCTGTATTTCGGTTTCGTAGGTTTTAGCCAACTTTTCAAGTTCTGCTTTAGCACTTTGCATAGCCGGCATTGCCTCGATCAACTCCTGAGTATTAATGTGCGCAATCTTACTCTGTGCAGACATTGAACTCAATCCGAAAATAAGTGCAATTGCAAATAGTAGGGTCTTTAATCGTTTCATTTTATTTTAATTATGTTATAAATTGCTTTCTAATGTTATAGGTAATTAACCTGTTGTATCTTTCTTTTTCTGTCCTTCCAGCTTTTCCTTTCTCGCTTTTTCCCGGGCTTCCAGGATCTTTCTTTTTTTCTCTTCGAGAGCTTGCTTTCGTTGCTCTTTCGGACTTAATTTCTTTTCAACTGGTTTTTCGCCTGCGTCCTTAACAGTTTTGGCTTTTGCCTTAGCAGTGGTATCGGCTGCTTTTACTGTTTCAGTTTTTTCGGTTTCTGTATTATCAGAATCCGTGTTTTTCTTCAAGGCTTCCCGCTCTTTCAATTTGTCTTCCCGAGCTTTGGCACGTTCTTCAAGGATCTTCTGACGCTTAGCCTCAATCTCTCTCTTTTTTGCCTCACGGGCCTCAACCTGCTCGGCACGCCGCTCCTCAATTTCTTTCTCTCTCGCCTCTTTTTTATCTTCCAATGCCTGTTCCCGGGCTTCCTTTTCCTTATTGATCTCAGGGATTATCTCTTCATCTTCAGCCGCCTTTTTCTCCCTTTTCGATTCAGCCTGTTGACGCTTTGATGAGCGGTTAATGGAACGCAGGACCTGTTCGCTGATGTCGAACCGATCTGCTGAGTATAACATTACCACATCAGCCGATTTGTCAAAGACAAAATCATAATTCCTGTTAGTGGCGATCTCCTGAACAGCGGCAAAAATCTGATCCTGAACAGGCTGCATAAGCTGCTTTCTTTGAATCATCAAATCGCCATTAGGTCCGAAGCGCTTTTGCTGATATTCGAGGATCTCATTTTCTTCGATGTCGATCTCTTCCTGACGCTCCTCGATCAATTCTTTGGTAAGCAGCACACTTTCACTGTTCAATTGTTGCTTCTTCTGTTCAACCTCACTCAATCTCTCCTCTATTTCCGATTTCCACTTGTTGACTTTTTCATCAAGTTGAGAACTGGCTTCCTGATATTCAGGAACATTCTGCAGTATATACTCCGTATCTATATATCCGATTCGAATACTGCGCTGGGCATAGGTAGACAGACAAATGAGGGATATCAAGGCCAATAATAAAAGAACGTTGGGTCTTATCCGTTTTTGAATATCTATCGTTGGTTTCATGCTGATCTGTATTCTATGACGGTATGAATCTGATTTCCGTCATAAGGCGTTATTATTATTCAAATTAACGAAATATTATCGATAAAATTTTACCCCTAATTAGGAAATCATCCATGACCATCTTGAAAATATCGTGCCAAACTAGAATCTCTGACCAATAATAAAATGAGTTTCCCATCCATTTTTAACGGTCAATCCCGGAAGCGGATCGAAACCATGTCCGAAATCGATTCCCAGGAGACCAAAAGCAGGCATGAATATTCGAACTCCAAGTCCGGCAGAACGCTTGATGTCGAAAGGATTATACTCACGGAAAGCATTATACGAGTTACCACCTTCCAGGAATGCCAGGGCATAGATCTTTGCCTGGGCCCCTAGTGTGATAGGATAACGCAATTCCAATGAAAACTTGTTATATATGGAACTACCATCCTGGGAAGACAGTGACTGGTTGGGATAACCCCTTAATGCGATGATTTCCCTGCCATCGAGGGCAAAATTTCCCAGGCCGTCCCCACCGAGGAAGAACCTTTCAAACGGTACGATTCCCCTGTCGCTGTTATAGGCTCCAAGGTAACCGAATTCAACGCTTGGCCTTAAAACCAGTTTGTCAACAATTCGGGTGAACCATTGTCCCTGGAATTTGATTTTATAGAACTCCAGCCAGCGGAATCGTTCCTGGTCGATGTCCGCGATCCTGGTGGTTAAATCTGTATTACCCGGATTGTCTGCTAACTGTTCCTCTAGATCATCTCTTTCTTCTTTGAGCCCTCTGTAATCCACCCCATCGAAGGAGGAGTATGGAAGAGTAAACTTGACCGAAGCACTGAAATTTGATCCGCTGGTGGGATAAATAGGGTCAATTGCCGTATTGTTTCGAGACAAACCGAGGGTGAATGACAGGTTGTTTGAGAATCCATTTCCAAAGGTGAAAAGGCCGGTATTATAATTCTTTAAGTCGTAATGCTGATATCCGACGGCACTGGAGAAAAGGAAATAATCATCCGGAACGGTCAACTGCTTGGCGAGCCCAACAGTGATTCCGGTTATATTGAACCTCCTGTCCCTATCGGCATTACGTGTTATTGGATTGAATAAAAACTGTTTAGTATGCGATAAGGAGGTTGAAAATTGAACCGGTTTCTCACCGCCTAACCAAGGCTCTATAAAGGAGAAGGAATAGGTCTGGAAAAACCTGCTCGCCTGAAGCCGGAGAGACAGGGTTTGACCGTCTCCCATCGGAATGGGCTTATAGGCCTCCTTTTTAAACATGTCCTTGATCGCGAAATTGTTAAACGAAAGCCCGAGGGTTCCTATAAAACCACCACCTCCGTAACCGCCCTGAAGCTCGATCTGGCTCGATCCCCGTTCCACAACACTGTATTCAATGTCAACGGTTCCGTCTGTAGGACTGGCATTTTTTATATTAGGGGAGATCTGCTGAGCATCGAAAAAGCCCATCTGACCCAGTTCTCGGTATGATCGTAACACGTTCGATTTGCTGTAAAGCTGCCCCGGACGTGTTCTGAGAGCCCGGTAAATCACATGGTCGTTGGTGGTCTCGTTCCCGGTCACGGAAACGTTGTTGAAATAAGCGGGTTTGCCTTCAGTGATGCGGACCTCAAGATCGATAATATTACCTTCAGCACTTACCTCTACCGGGGTAACGGTGGAAAAAAGATATCCGCTGTTCTGGTATAAATTGGTGATGTCATTGGCATCGGGATCCTCACTGTTTGAAATCCGTTTTTCGAGCTCAACCCCGTTGTAGGTGTCACCTTCAGTTATCTGCAGGACCTGTTTCAACTGGGCATCGCTGTAAACCGTGTTGCCCAGGAAATCGATCTTTCCGAAGGTATATTTTTCACCCTCTTCTACCCTGATGTTCAAAGTAAGGGTGTTATTGTCATTTTTAATAATGGTATCTGAAAGGATCCGTGCATCCCGGTATCCGTTCTCTTTATATTTATCGATCACTTTGGCCAGGTCTTCCTCGAAATCGGCCTCGATATATTTGGACCGCTTGAAAATCCGTATCGGATTTTTCTGTTTGGTATTTTTCATCGATTTCCTCAACTTCTTGGGCCTGATCTTTTCAGCACCGTCGAAATTTATGGACTTGACTTTTATCTTATCGCCCTTATCGATGTTCACAAACATGTTCACCCTGCTTTTTGGCATGGAGTCAACAACCTCAGAGGTTGAAATGCTTACCCTTGCATTGAAATATCCTTTTTTGCGATAGCTGTTCTCAAGGTAGTTCTTAGTGGTGGTGATCAGGTTTTCAGTAACCTTGACCCCGGACTGAAGCTTGTTCTCTTTGATGATATCCGGAATTTTCTTCTTTTTGACTCCCTGAACCTTTACTTCCTTCAATTCAGGCAGATCTATCAGCTCTATCTCAAGGTCTACGATATCATCCTCGATCCTGGAGGCATAGATATTTATACTGCTGAAAAGGTTTGACCCCCAGAGTTTTTTAATGGCATTGCTTATTTTTTCTCCGGGCAGGGTGATTGACAAGCCTTCGCTCAGCCCTGAATACGTGATAACGGTCTGTGAGCTGAATGTTGTATTGCCGGTAACTTTTATATCACCTATGGTATAGCGTTTCTGGTCCGGTCTTGGGGGAGTTTGAGCCAGGGCGCTGAAACTCAGTAATAGACAAATACATATGATTACAGACGTAATTGTTGTTCTCAAACGATTCAAATTAGGTAAGTTGTTCGCTGGTTTTACCAAAGCGTCTTTCACGGTTTTGATAGTTCACAATTGCTTCGTACAGGTTTTCTTTACTAAAATCGGGCCAGAGTACCTCGGTGAAATACAATTCCGCATAGGCGATCTGCCATAATAAAAAGTTGCTGATCCTCTGCTCTCCGCTGGTTCTGACAAGCAAATCTACATCTGGCAAATTGCGCGTGTAAAGATGCTCATTAATTATGGATTCGTCAATTTTTTCGGGCGAAATTATATTATTTTTAACTTTAGTTGAAACCTCTTTAAAAGCGTTAATAAATTCTTCTCTGGAGCCATAACTCAGGGCCAGGGTTAAGGTTAATCTGGTATTAGATTTGGTTTCCTCAATAACATGATTCAATTCGTCATACACCCTCCCCGGAAGAGCCGATAAATTTCCAATGGCATTCAATTTCACATCATTGTCCTGGAGGGTTTTTATTTCTTTTTTCAGGCTAGATATCAATAATTTCATCAGGGTCTGAACCTCCAGCTTGGGACGATTCCAGTTTTCAGTAGAAAAGGCATAGAGAGTTAAATACTTGACCCCTAATTCGGCACATCCCTCCGTGATTTCCTTGACTGATTTGGTCCCTCTCTCATGACCAAACACCCTCATCTTGCCACGCTGTTTGGCCCAGCGTCCGTTCCCGTCCATTATAATGGCGATGTGATCTGGCAGTGAGTCGATATGAATCAGGTCTTTTGCGCTCATTTTAAAAATTGCAGTAACAGGGGTTTCTTCCGAATGTATAGGTTAGTGTTATTCCCGTAAAGGTATACCAGTCGTTGTTATTCAGATTTCCGAATGCAAAATCCCTTAGTTCGTCTGTGTCAGGAAAACTGCCGTCAATTTCATCTGAGAATGTGTAACGGGCCCCGATTTCCGCCGCTAATACTATATGGTCTGTTATCGTCATCTTAAATCCGAGGACCATTGGGATACCATAAGCCCAACTGGCGGTATTCTCAGAGATCTGCTCCCCGTTTCTGAAATAATAGTTGTCGTGATAGGCAACGCTCAAACCCGAATACAGGTATGGAGTGGAAATAGTCCCGCCGCTGTGCATGTTGAACTCGATAAAGGTAAACTCCATTCCTGCCGATAATTCGACAAAACTGTTATTGATGTACGTAAGGTTTCTTTGAATTCGCCTGGGATCATCCGACTTCGAATCTTTAGCCTCCAATTCGCTGTATATCAAGGATAAGCGCCATGCATGACGATCAGACCGGTTCCATTTTACAATCCCCCCGAAAGCGATTTTATTCGGATTGATGTAATTGGTAGCCCCAACATCGCTGATGAGATTGCTTCCTCCCGCAAAAATACCTACTTCATAGATCTGGGAAAAACTCATCTGCATGCTAATCATACCCATCAGCAAAAGAATTGAATACCTCATAAATTCTCAAAAGTTTGCAAATATAATAATAATGTTCAGCCTTTTATAATTTGCTTAACAGTATTACGATTAACAACTTTTGAATAGATTTATTGTTGTTTTTTCTCTTTCTGTTTAAATGGTAAAGCCGGATGCAGGGGCATCGGAACTGTCTTAATTTCGTTTGTCCTCGCCCCAGAGCAGTTTCTTACGGATGGTCTTTAAAAAACTTTCATCCTCCAATTCGATCATTTTAATGGTGAAATCCGCTTTTTTTACAACAACAGTCGTATGGGCTTCAAGTGTTGCCAGGCGGGAATCAAGGGAAACCAGATAATGGTTTTCACGACCACTGACCGTCATTCTGATCTCGGTGTCACCTGAGATTACAAGCGGCCTGGCGTTTAGGTTATGCGGAGCGATCGGCGTTAAAATAAGGTTGTCTGTATCTGGCATGATCACAGGACCGCCACAACTAAGGGAGTATCCTGTTGAACCTGTGGGAGTGGAAATGATCAAGCCATCTGCCCAATAGGATGTCAGGTATTCATTATTGAGATAGGTCTCGACAGTGATCATGGAGGTAGTATCCTTCCGGCTGATGGTGATCTCATTCAGAGCGAAATTCAGATCTTGCAGCTCATGATGTCCGGGTTCAGAGAAGATCTCCAGAACGGTTCTCTCCGAAATATTGTAGTGACCTGAAAGAATCTGGCTAAGAGCGGTTTCCATGTTATTCTCCTGAATCGTGGCCAGAAATCCGAGTCGCCCTGTATTGATCCCTACAACCGGGATATTCAGGTCCTTTACAAAAGTAGCTGCCCTCAGCATGGTGCCGTCACCACCAATACTTATGAGAAGATCGATAGTTGGGTCCAGCTTTTCAAAAGTTTTAAGGGCCGGCTCGATGTCAAGCTCGTGCTCCTGCCGGATCGTCTTAAGAAACTGCTTTTCAACAAGGACACTTACATCCTGCTTGTCCAGAAAATCGAACAAAAGCTGAACGGGAACCTCAGAATTCTTTGGATAGAACTGGCCATAGATCGCGATCTTCATGCTACAGGTTTAAATATTTTCTGAGGTAATCTGAACGCTCCTTCAAATTGTCGAGGTGCAGATCTTCCGCATGGCCTGAAATGATGTTATAGCCGTACCGCCTGAAAGACTGTATGATCTCGTTCAGACCCTTATGGCCAATCTTTATGGTGATCTCTACCATGTCGTTTTCGACCTTTGAAATGAAGGCCCCGAATAATTTAGCACTGTTTGATTCAACTATCTGGCTGATCTGGCTGAATGAATAATCGTTTATTCCTTTTTCAACCATTAAGATCGCTCCCGCCTCTGCAAAGAATGGAGTGTCATTGAACAGGGCTATGATATCATTCAATTCATAGTACCCAAGATAATTGCCTTTTTCATCAAGTACCGGCATGATGTTGGTCTCGTTCTGGGCGAACGCCTCCAGCACGTCAAGCCAGAGGGTTTTCTGATTTACATGAAAACTTTCAACTGCATACAAGTATTGATCTATATTTTTATCTGCATCAAAACAATGCACATCAGTCTCTGATAAACTCCCGATAAACCGATTGTCCTTTTTAACCGGCACATGGGAGTAAGTAAGCTGACTGAATAAATTCTGAGCATCGGCTGCCTTACTTTCTGCGGACAGTGGCATAATATCGTTTATGATGTATTCTCGGAGTGGCATAGGGGGTATAACTTATACTGCAAATTAATTAAATTTTACTACAAATAGGGCTGGCAAGTTCGTATTTTTGCCATCATTTCTGAAGGTATGACAAAATTAAGCGTTAATATCAACAAGGTGGCTACATTAAGGAATTCACGGGGTGGAGATGTTCCAAATGTGGTGCAGTTCGCCAAAGATATCCAGCGGTTTGGTGCGGAAGGTGTTACGGTTCATCCACGTCCTGATGAAAGGCACATCCGTTACCAAGATGTTTATGATCTAAGCCCGGAGGTTTTTACCGAGTTCAATATAGAGGGAAACCCCATTGATTCCTTTGTTGATCTGGTATTGGAGGTCAAACCAACCCAGGTGACTCTTGTTCCGGACTCTGTAGATGCAATAACGTCTAATGCCGGATGGGACACCGTGACAAACAGGACGTTTCTGACGGATATCGTGACCACCTTTAAAAATGCAGGAATACGGACCTCAATTTTTCTGGACCCCGTTTTAGATCAGGTGGAAGGGGCTCGGTTAACCGGAACTGACAGGATTGAACTTTACACAGAGGATTATGCCCGAGCCTATTCCGAAGGTAACCCAAATGCTGTTCAGCCCTATGTTGATGCAGCAAGGTTGGCGGGAGAAATCGGCCTTGGAGTGAACGCCGGACATGACCTCTCATTAGAGAATATCAGGTTTTTTAAAGAGAAGGTTCCCGGTTTACTGGAGGTGTCCATAGGGCACGCCTTGATTGCGGAAAGCCTATACCTCGGGGTTGAGAATGTCATTCAAATGTATCTGAATAAATTACAGCCATGAGTTTGTACTCCCTGATCTTCGGAGAAGGCCAGCCGTTCGTTATCCTTCATGGCTTCCTCGGGATGAGTGACAATTGGAAGACCCAGGGCAAACGCATCGGTGAGCTGGGTTTCCAGGTCCACCTTATCGACCAGAGAAATCATGGGCGTAGTTTTCATTCAGAAGAATTTAATTATGACCTGATGGCGAGTGACCTCAAGCAATACTGCGATGAGCACGAACTGAGAGAGATTGTCCTGCTTGGGCATTCCATGGGAGGAAAAACAGCCATGCTTTTTGCGTCTATTCATTCCGAATATGTAGACCGTTTAATCATCAATGATATCTCACCTCGCTTTTATCCGGTCCATCATGACCGAATTTTGGAAGGCCTCAGCGCCCTTGACTTTTCTACGATCAGATCCAGGAATCAGGCCGATGAAATTCTTGCACAGTATGTACCAGAGATATCCCTGAGGCAGTTCCTTATGAAGAACCTATACTGGAAGGAAAAAGGAACAATGGCATTGAGGTTGAATCTCCCTGCCCTTTTAAATCATGTTTCAGAAGTGGGAGAGGCCCTGCCATGGCAACTGATAGTGGATACCGAAACCCTTTTTCTCAGGGGGGATCGATCGGAATATATCAGTGATGATGATGTTGAACTGATCTCGGCTCAGTTCCCGAATTCACGCCTGGCAACCATTCCCGACGCGGGTCACTGGTTGCATGCTGATAACCCCGAAGCCTTTTTCGAGGAAGTCAAAAAATTTGTAAGGGAATAATTTCATACTTTAGATCAAACTTTTTAAATCATGAAAATACTGGTAAAACTGATCATCAGTACAATTGCCATTTTAATCCTGGCCAAAATACTTCCGGGAGTTTCAGTGGATCCTCCCTATACCACCGCTATCTTTGTTGCCGTGGTCCTGGCATTGTTGAACGCCCTTGTAAAGCCGATTTTAATTATTCTTACTCTGCCACTTACAATCGTTACCCTTGGACTTTTCCTGCTGGTGATCAATGCACTTATCATTCTTTTGGCAGACAAATTGATCGACGGATTTGAAGTCAGCAGCATATGGACAGCCATTTTGTTCAGTATTCTTTTGTCCCTCCTGCAATCCCTTCTTAACTCCCTCGTCAAGGAAGATAAAAAGTAAGTCAAAATACTGCTCTAAATGAATTTGTTGGGGACAGAATTTGTTGTAATTTTGCTCGCCTATTTTGACATTTGAATTATGAACATTACAAGAGAGAATATCGATGATCTGAATGCCATCCTCAAGGTGGATATCGAAAAGGAGGATTACCAGGATAAGGTAGAGAAGATCTTGACCGACTATAGAAGAACAGCAAATATTCCAGGCTTTCGAAAAGGACATGTTCCCATGGGCATGGTCAAGAAACAATACGGAAAGGCTGTCCTGATTGATGAAGTGAATAAATTGCTGCAGGATGCCCTGGGAAAATATTTGGTTGAGGAAAAACTGGATGTGCTCGGAAATCCCTTGCCAAAATCACAGGAGCAACTGGATTGGAATGCCGATAATTTCTCATTTGAGTTTGAATTGGGACTGGCTCCACAATTCGATGTCCAGTTAAAGACGAAGAAACCGATCACACAATACAAGATCGTTGCCGATAAAAAGATGATCGATAACCAGATCGAAAGCCTTCAAAAGCAATTCGGGAAATTGGTATCGAAGGAAACCGTCGAGGATGGAGATGAGATCACTGGCACCTTTTCCAACGAGGCTGAGGAGATCGAAAATTCGGCCACACTTACCCTGGATAAAATTAAAGGAAAGGCCAATCAGAAAAAATTCATCGGCTTGAAAGCCGGTGATAGTATCACCCTGAAAACAAAAGGTCTCTTCAATGACGATCATGACCTGATGCATTTCCTTAAAGTGTCTCATGAGCAGACACATGACCTGAATATTGAGGTTGAGTTTACGGTTAAAGAGGTTAACAAAAGGGAGTTAGCCGAGCTTGACCAGGAATTGTTCGACAAGCTTTACGGCCCGGGTCAAATTAAAACGGTAACAGAATTGCGCGAGCGCATAAAGACCGATGCGGAACAGCAATTCGCCCAGCAATCCGACCAGAAATTGTTAAATGATGTAACCGAATACCTTATTGAGAATACGGAGTTTGAGCTTCCGGCTGAATTTCTTCAGAAGTGGATTCAGAATTCGGGTGAAGAGGATATGGATGAAGCTCAGGCCAGGGAGGAATATGAAAAATCTGAGAAGAGCATGCGATATCAGCTTATCGAAAGCAAGCTGATCCAGTCCTATGACCTGAAGGTCGAATTCGATGACATCAGGAACTTTGCCAATGGAATGATCAGGTCGCAAATGGCTCAATTCGGTAAAATGGATGCTACAGACCAGGAAGTTGAAGAGATAACCATGAGGGTCCTGAGCAACCAGGAAGAGTTGAAGCGTATCTCTGACCAGCTGATGAGCCAGAAACTCCTTAATCTGTATAAAGAGGAAGCGAATATTAAAACCAAGGAATTGACTTACGAAAAGTTTGTCAAGGAGGTTTACGGATAATGACAACTATCAAAACTCAAAAAAGCGCCTGAATAGAGCGCTTTTTTTATTGAATTGCGTTAAAGCTCAATTTTGGTGATTTCTTTTTTTTCTTTTGAATTTTCTGCATCTCACATAATATCTTATCAAGCATACGAACCGCTTTAACAATGTAGTATCCCTTATTCAGCATGACACATTCTGAACGTTGTGCCATAGCGGCATCTGTTATCTCCGACCTGGTAGGGACACCTTTTTTTGCAAGGTTTTCTAGTACTTGCGTAGCCCAGACGTTTGGAGTGTGTGCGGCTTCGCAAAGACGGATTATTTCTTCCTGGATAATGGCGAACTGCTTCCAGCCGGCTTCAATGGCAAGATCCCCCCTTGCGATCATGACCCCGATAGGATAATTAGCCATTGCACTCAGGAGCAGAGAAGGAAGATTCCTGTAGGCGGCCATGGTTTCGATCTTAAGTATGATCCCAGGATTCTTTCCCTCAGGCGGAAGGCTGTTGAGAAGATCAACGACATCCTGTTTCGTATTGACGAACGAGAAATTAACTATATCTGCGTTTTCGGAAATAAAGAGGACATCAGTTTTATCCTTTTCGGTCAGACCTCTAATTTTTAACTCACTTTCGGGAAAATTTATACCCTTGCCCGAACGAAGTTTTCCCCCGTTTTTCTTCGTCCCCGTTATCAGAACCAAGGCATGGTCATCCTGGACCGATTTGATGATCCCCTCTATTTTTCCATCGTCAAAAAAGATGGGTTCCCCAGCTTTAATCGCATCAAATACCATGGGTTCTGAACAGGATATGTGAGCAATCTTGACGATCTCGCCGTTTTCGTCATATTCTGCCGGTTCACCATCAATGGGTTCTTTATCCAGTTTAAGATAGTCTCCCTCAAACAGGTAAATGATCTCTTCAAGTGGTAATAACTCGTGTACCGTATGTATTTCGGAACTGCTCTCCCCTTCTATAAAAACGTTCAAAAGCGTATCACTGCTTACGAAAGCAGAATCTGAGCAGCTGGCCCAACGGCCAATGCCATCGCATTCTTCAATTATGAACTTGCATTTTTTATCACGGGCATCTCTAAAAATGACGTAAGATCCCGGCCTGGTCTTATTAAGCCATTTTTTGTTCACCGGTACGGTTGTCGGGGGTGTCTGGTTATTACTGGGGTTGATTCCGTATGGTGCCAGCCATACCCAGGCAGGTGAAACCACCTTTCCCATGGAATTCCTTTCTGGCTTGATGTGAATTACATTAGGGCCGGGTTTCATCTTACCGGTGCGTATCTTTGGGCCTCCAAGATCCATTGCGATCGTGCATGGCAATTCTGAAGATCTTATTTTCTCTATAATGGCTTTCCAGACGATCTCGTTGTCATGAGCGCAATTGATGCGCGCCACATTCATGCCGGAAGCCAACAAATCAGGGATAAGGAATTCATCTTCGGCAGCATGAGAGGGCTGGGTGACCATGATCCGGGTATCTCTTTTTCTCGGTTTTTTGCCGAACAGGGCTTTTGTATTTTCCTTCAGCAGCAGTTGAGACTCTTCCATGGTGAGATAAGGCCTGTTAAACCGGAATTCTTCAAAATTCAACAAGCTATGGATCAAAACTTTAAGCCCGACAAGATTCTGGAGAACCTGGCCTTCAATTTGTGAGGTTATGGGAAGGCCAAGTGCCTCCCAATTCTGGTCGAGTGAGGTGATATTGAAGGAGCGGAATGCCAGATATCGAACCAGGTTAAGGGCACTTTTTTGATAGTTGGGATGAACCTTCTCGAGCGCTTTGGAATAATGGGATTCATATTCTTCAATTCGTCCGAATATCTGATCGAGTTGAAGATTGGTTTTTTCCAGCAGCTGTCGATCGAAAACCATCTTAGAAGGTTTATACAAAGTTAAGCTAATTAGCCCATAACAAAGGTCACAAAAAGGGAAATGTTTAGCTGCTCAGGATATCATTATGATTAAAGAATAAGTTAGTATATTTACAGGATTCAAACGATAAAATAATCCTAATGAATTACGCAAAAGAATTTGAGAAATTTGCAATAAAAGATCAGGGAATTAGCAGTACCTATTACAATAAAATGATCAGCAGTATGTATCCTGTTGGTCTTACCCCGAATATTATAGAAGAGCGACAGATGAACATCGCAATTTTTGACGTTTTTTCACGTTTGATGATGGACCGTATCATATTTATGGGAACCGGCATCAACGACCAGGTGGCCAATATAATACAGGCTCAGTTGTTGTTTCTGGAAAGCACCGATTCATCAAAGGACATCCAGATCTACATCAATTCACCAGGCGGAAGCGTATATGCCGGACTTGGTATTTATGACACTATGCAACTGATAAAGCCCGATGTAGCCACTATCTGTACCGGGATGGCGGCTTCCATGGCGGCTGTATTGCTGTGTGCTGGTGAAAAAGGCAAGCGAAGCGGGCTCACGCATTCACGTGTCATGATACATCAACCGCTTGGCGGAGCCCAGGGACAGGCCAGTGATATTGAAATTACGGCTCGTGAGATTTTGATTTTGAAAGAAGAATTATACAATATTATCAGCAAGCATTCAGGACAGCCCTATGAGAAGGTTTATGAAGATGGTGACAGGGATTACTGGATGAAAGCTGAGAAAGCCCTAGAATACGGTATGATTGACGAGATACTGACTCGTGAATAAAAGACTTAACCTAAAACACTGAGAATGGCAAAAGAGGAATTAGAATGTTCCTTCTGTGGAAGGAAAAAACCTGAAACCAATTTATTGATTGCCGGGCTGGATGCGCATATATGTGACCGCTGTATCGAACAGGCTCACGGGATTGTAATTGAGGAGTCTAAGCAGATGGACAGCGGTGATCTTTCCGCGGAACTTATGCTCCGGAAACCCCAACAGATCAAGGCTTTCCTTGACGAATATATCATCGGTCAGGAACACACAAAACGGGTCATGTCTGTGGCGGTATACAACCATTACAAGCGTCTGCTTCAGTCTACTTCAGATGATGATGTTGAAATCCAAAAAAGTAATATCATGATGGTTGGCCAGACAGGGACCGGAAAGACCCTTATGGCTAAAACTATTGCCAGGATGTTGAACGTTCCTTTAGCCATTGTTGACGCCACTGTACTTACAGAGGCCGGATATGTTGGTGAAGATGTTGAGAGTATACTCACCCGTTTGTTGCAGGCTGCAGATTACAACCTGGAAAAAGCCCAGCGCGGAATCGTTTTTATAGATGAGATCGATAAGATAGCAAGGAAGAGTGATAATCCTTCTATCACCCGTGATGTTTCAGGGGAAGGGGTACAACAGGCCTTATTAAAACTTCTTGAAGGGACCGTGGTAAACGTTCCGCCAAAAGGAGGAAGAAAACACCCCGATCAAAAGTTTATTGAGGTCAACACCGAGAATATCCTATTCATCGCCGGAGGAGCCTTCGATGGTCTTGAGCGACATATATCCAAACGCCTGAACATGACGGCCATAGGTTATAAGGCATCTCATGAAGTAGAGATCGTCGATAAGGATAACCTTCTTCAATATGTGATTCCCAAGGACTTGAAAGATTTTGGTCTTATCCCCGAGATAATCGGAAGGTTGCCGGTACTTACCTATATGAATCCTTTGGACTCCAATACACTCAGGGCCATTCTCACAGAGCCCAAGAACGCTATCGTTAAGCAATACAAGAAGCTTTTCAAGATGGATGATATCGATCTTTCTTTTACTGAGGGCGCCCTGGAATTCATTGTCGATAAGGCGATTGAGTATAAATTAGGAGCCCGCGGGCTCAGATCACTGTGCGAGGAGATACTGACCGATGCCATGTTCAGCCTGCCAGGAACAGATGAAACCAAGCTCAATGTCACCAAAGGTTATGCGGAGGGTAAACTTACCAAGACAACGCTGAAAAAACTCAAGGCTGTTTCCTGATTAAAAGTTTCCGGCTGATATAAAAATGCTGTGTTACAGGAACCGCTGCTGTCATTCTTATTTCCTGTTCATGATCAGCAGTTCATCGAGATATTCCCGGCTGTTAGATAAACGGGGCACCTTGTGCTGTCCGCCCAGTTTGTCATTTTTTTTAAGCCAGTCGTAGAAAAGGTTAGGCCTGGCAATGTGGACGGTGGGCATGTTAAGGGTCATGTTGTTATAACGCTTGGCCTCGTAATCTGAGTTAAGGGATTGAAGGGCAGCATCCAACTTACGGTTAAACTCGCTGATATTTTCCGGTTGGGTCTTAAACTCGATCAGCCATTCATGTGCTCCTTTCTCCCTCCCGCTCATAAAGATAGGTGCTGCCGTGAAATCAACTATTTCTGCATTGGTGTCCTTACAAACTTCTTTTAGGGCATCTTCAGCATTTTCAATAATGAGCTCCTCGCCAAAAACATTGATGTGGTGTTTGGTACGTCCGGAGACTTTGATCCTGTAAGGTTTTATGGATGTAAATCTTATGGTATCACCTATCATATAGCGCCATAAGCCGCCATTGGTGGTGATCACAACGGCGTAGATTTTATCCTTTTCAACTTCGCTTAATGGAATAATCTTCTGTTGCTTTGTTCCGAAGGAATCCATGGGGATAAATTCGTAGAAAATACCGTAGTCAAGCATCAGGAGGAGTTCACTGGAATTATTTTGATCCTGAATGGCGAAGAATCCCTCAGAGGCGTTGTAAATCTCATAATATCTGAAGGAATCCTTTGGTAAAATGGCCTTGTATTGATCGGCATAAGGGACAAAACTCACTCCGCCATGAAAATATACCTCGAGGTTAGGCCATATATCAAAGAGATTCGATTTCCCCGTGGTTTCGAGAACGTGATTCAGAAGAACCAGCATCCATGAGGGAACTCCTGCCAGGCTGGTAACGTTTTCCTGGATAGTCTCGTCAACTATGGCCTGCATCTTGTATTCCCAGTCGCTCATAAGTGACACCTTATTGCTGGGGGTACTGCTGAATTCTGCCCAGAAAGGCATATTGTCTATCAGGATGGCGGAGAGGTCGCCAAAGACGGTCCCGTTCTCTTCATATAATTCCTTACTGCCTCCCAATCTGAGGCTTTTACCGGTAAAAAGCTGAGAGTCCTCGTTGTTGTTCAGGTACATGCAGAGCAGGTCCTTACCTGCAGCGTAATGGCAATCTTCAAGGGAATCTGAACTAACAGGGATGAATTTGCTTTTGGCGTTTGTTGTTCCGCTTGATTTGGCAAACCATCTAATGGGCTTGGGCCAAAAGATATTCTGTTCTCCCCTTCGGGAGCGCTCAATGAGGGGTTCTATGCTTTCATAAGTGCTGAGCGGAACCCTCTGGGCGAAAGTCTCGTAATCTTTTATACTGCTGAATTCATGCCGTCTTCCAATTTCTGTATCCCTGGCCTCGTCAACCAGGTCGAGCAATAATTCATTCTGCACCTCATGAGGGTATTTCAGGAAGAGTTCAATCTGGTGAAACCGCTTTTTCAGAAACCACGATGCGATTGAATTAACGAGAGGAATTGGCATAGATTAATTATCTTTACAAGCAACTAAAAATATAAAAAATCCGCAAATGCTTTACCAGGGTGTTCTCACAAAAATGCAAACCTATTCAACCCATCCTGTTCATTATTACCTGGTACTTGAGCATGATTTTATCTCGATGAACCAGCTGATAGGAAAAACGATATCTCTGGAGTTTAAGGGGTATAAATGCCTGAATTGCGGGTTGGACAACGAGATCTTCCGGCAGGGATTCTGTCGGAGTTGCTTTTTCGAGATCCCGCAAGCCGCCGATTGGGTCTTGAGGCCGGAGCTCAGCAAGGCACATGAGGATGAGGAAGATCGTGACCTGGAATATGAGAAACAGGTGCAATTGCAACCCCATGTGGTTTACCTTGCCAATTCCAGTAATGTTAAGGTAGGAGTTACGAGAAAAAGCCAGGTTCCCACAAGATGGATAGACCAGGGAGCGCATGAGGCCATCGAAATTGTTGAAGTACCTAATCGTTACCTGGCGGGAATCACAGAGGTGGCTTTAAAAGAGCATGTCAGTGATAAGACCAATTGGCGTAACATGCTAAAGAATGATCTTAAGGATGAGGACCTGGTTGAATGGCGTGATCGGTTGCTTCCCTATGTGCCCGAGGAAGCCAGATCCTATATCATCGAATCCAATACGGAAACCAACATAGAGTTCCCGGTTAACCGGTTTCCCGAGAAACCTAAATCATTGAACCTGGTGAAGTCTGAGAGTTACTCGGGAAAATTGACCGGAATAAAGGGTCAGTACCTGATATTCGAGGACGAAACGGTTTTTAACATCAGGGGTAATGAAGGATTGGTGATCTCTCTGGATGTCCTAAATTAACTTGAACTTAAGAAAATAGGAATTTCGGTGCCTTAACTTCGCAAAAAAAAGTTATGAAATTGCCTGTAATGTTCTATGTGGCTTTAACCACCATGTTGCTGATCACTGTCGTGATCTTTGCATCACTGGATTTTCCCTATCCGGTAGTTTTTTATCTGACCGTAATCGGCCAGGTTTTTCTGGTTGTTATGGTATATAAAGTGCTTACGGATGATTATACCACTTCAAAGACCTTTGAGGATTTTTACGAGGACCATCCTGTTGGACGTGAACAGAGAAATTGAAACTTAAAGCATATCGATTTCTTCGTTGACTTTAAGCTTGAAGCGTTTCCGAAAGAGGTATACCCCGAGGTAAAGGAAGGGGGTGTCTGTGGCTGCCACCAGCACTTTGAAGATAAAACCTGAGAGCAGCAGCCCCAGAAATTTATCCCACTCAATCTCCCCGAAGGCGCACAAAAGCAAAAGTACGGTGGCTGTATCTATAAATTGAGAGAGAAAGGTTGAGAAGTTATTCCTGAGCCACAGGTGTCGGCCCTTTGTAAGCGCCTTCCAGAAATGGTAGATATGAATATCCACAAACTGTGCGAAAAGATAGGCCATCATGCTTGCGAAAACGGCGAGAACCGTGCTTCCGAACACTTCGGTATAGAGCCCATCCTGAACCGGTGACCAGTCTGTTGCAGGCACTGCATTCCCGATATAGACAATAAGCATGGAAAAAAAGGAGGCAAAAATCCCGGTCACCACTACCTGGTTAGCCCGTTTTTTTCCGTAGATCTCACTTATTAGGTCGGTGATAAGGAAAGTAATCGGGTAGGGCAGGATCCCAACTGAAATCTCGAAAAGGCGAGATCCGAAAATCTCCACATCCACAGGGTACCAGTAGAAGAATTTTTTAAAGATGAGGTTTGAAACCACAAGGGAGGTAATGAACAGAGCTCCTAAAAGCAGGTAAATTCGTTGCGCAAGAAGTTTATCCTTCTGGTTCATCCAATTTGTGAATAAATAGGTGGGGCAAAGATAACCGAATAAATTTTGTTTTTTTATTTTGCTTCCTTCATGGAGGTCTCCAAAGCGGTATATATAGGGATAGGAAGCAATCTGGGCGATCGGTTTAAAGCGCTTCAGCTCGCTGTTGACAGGCTTCACGGGGAGCTGGGTTCAATCTCAAAGATATCACGGGTCTATAAGTCAGATGCCGTCGGATTTGAGGGTCCGGAATTCCTCAATGCGGCAGTAAAACTTATGACCTACCTGAAGCCCGCTGAGGTCATGGATAAATTGATTTCCATAGAAAAATCCCTCGGGAGGGAAAACAGAAATAAAGATGGTTATGAATCGAGGACCATCGACCTTGATCTCTTGTTTTATGAAGACCAGATCAAGGCTACAAAATCACTCAGCCTGCCACACCCGCGTATTAAGGATCGTAAATTCGTGCTTCTTCCGCTTAACGATTTGGATCCGCAGTTCAATCATCCCATTTTAGGGAAGTCCAATGAAGAATTGCTGGAGTCCTGCCAGGATCAGACCGATGTTGAACCCATCAATATATGGCTTAAGAATCCTCAGAAGGCCTATGATTTTTCAGCTTATAATTATATAGCCATAGAGGGAAATATAGGTGCAGGGAAAACCAGCCTTGCAACCATGATCTCCAGGGAATTCAATGCAAAGCTCATCCTCGAACGATTTGCAGATAACCCCTTTCTTCCAAAGTTTTACGAGGATCCGCAACGTTATGCCTTCACATTGGAAATGAGCTTCCTGGCAGATCGATACCAGCAGATAAGCGACGACCTTTCTCAGTTAGACCTGTTCAAAGATTTTATAGTCAGTGATTATGATGTGTATAAATCCCTGATCTTCTCCAAGATCACCTTGCCTGAAGATGAATTCATGCTGTACAGGACGTTGTTTTACCAGGTTTATAAGGACATCGCAAAACCCGATCTTTATGTCTACCTGTTTCAGAATACCGAACGCCTTCAGGAGAATATCCGGAGGCGCGGACGGCAATACGAGCAGCACATCGATGCCGAATACCTGGACAGGATAAATTCAGGATATCTTGATTTTCTTCGGAATCAATCGGAACTCAAGGTGAAGCGAATCGATATCTCGGAGATGGATTTTGTAGATAACAGGTCTCATTACCTTGAGATCCTCAGGCAGATCATGGATTAAGCCTAATCTTGCGGAAGATATCCCATATCACTATGCCGGCAGATACCGCAATATTCAGGGAATGCTTTGTTCCGAATTGAGGGATCTCGATGGCTGCATCGCAATGATTTAAAACCTGTTGGTCGATCCCCTTCACTTCATGGCCAAAAATGACAGCATAGATTTTGTCTGTTTCAGTTTTAAATTGCTGCAGGGGTATTGAGGATTCAGTTTGTTCGATACCGAGTACAGTAACGCCTTCAGATCTTAAAGACTTTACCAATTCCAGGGTATTCGGGGCATATTCCCAGGACACGGAATCGGTGCTCCCAAGTGCGGTTTTATGAATATCCTTATGAGGAGGCGTAGCGGTAATTCCGCACAGATAAACGGTTTTTACAAGGAATGCATCCGAGGTCCGGAATACCGAACCAATGTTGTTCAGGCTGCGGATATTATCGAGAATTACGATAAGGGGAGTCTTATCGGCTGCTTTGAATTCTTCAACCGAGATCCGGTTCAATTCAGTGATCTTTAGCTTCCTCATAAAATGTTTTTAATTGTCGATAACTTGGGTTAAAATGGTTTTTAAAACCATAGAGTTTTCTATAATTTAGCATTTACGCCTAATTTTCCGGACCTAACAAAAGTAACACTTTAGCCTTGCCGAAAAAAACCAGGAAGATCACCCCGTTGATGCATCAGTATAATGCCATTAAGGCGAAATATCCTGATGCACTTTTGTTGTTCAGGGTGGGCGACTTCTACGAGACTTTTGGGGAGGACGCGGTTAAGACGGCGAGAATCCTGGATATCATACTGACCAAGCGCGGAGCGGGAACCGAAAGCGAAACGGAGCTGGCGGGATTTCCATATCATGCCCTGAACACTTATTTGCCAAAACTGGTTAAGGCGGGTGAAAGGGTGGCCATTTGTGATCAGCTGGAAGATCCGAAGCAAGCCAAGACCATTGTGAAGCGCGGGGTGACCGAATTGATCACACCGGGGGTGGCATTGAATGACGAAGTACTGAAGTCGAAGTCGAATAATTTCCTGGCCTCTGTTCACTTCGGAAAGTATACCGGCTTGTCGCTGCTCGATATCTCTACAGGAGAATTTCTGGTGGCACAAGGCCGTACCGAATATATAGATAAACTGCTCCAGAACTTTACTCCTTCAGAGGTCTTGGTCTCTAAGGCCCATCGCAAACAATTCAGGGAGATCTTCGGGAATGGGTATCACCTGTTCTTCCAGGAAGACTGGATATACCAGGACGATTATGCCAATGAGTCACTTTGCAGGCATTTTAATGTTCGTTCGCTCAAAGGATTCGGGATAGAGGATCTTTATGAAGGTATTGTGGCGGCCGGTTCAGTTCTTCATTATATCTCGGAAGCCCAGCACCACAGGCTCGATCACGTTAACACCATAAAAAGAATAAGGGAAAATTCGAGTGTGTGGATGGATAAGTTCACCATAAGGAACCTCGAGTTGTTTTACTCTCCTCATCCGGATGCCATCACCCTGATAGACGTGATTGATGAGACTTTGTCGCCAATGGGAGGCCGGCTCCTTAAACGCTGGCTGGCGCTTCCATTAACAGACATAGGGGCTATACAATCCCGCCATGCGATGGTGGAAGAGCTTATGGGGAATGAGCAAAATCTTGATTCTTTGAGGTCCCGACTGAAACAAATAGGCGACCTTGAGAGACTTGCCTCCAAGATTGCCACAGCCAAGGTAAACCCAAGGGAGTTGATACAACTCAAGAATTCGTTGCTGGCCATAGAGCCAATTAAAGAAGAATTGTACGCATTGAATTCGGATGAGTTTAAAAGTTTGGCCGATGAGTTCAGCGGATGTCCTGAGGTTAGGAAAAGAATAGAGGAAACCTTGAATGAAGAAGCTCCCGTAATGGTGTCAAAGGGAGGTGCGATAAAATCTTCATTTTCTTCAGATCTGGAGGAATTAAGGGGGTTGTCGCATTCCAGCAAGGCGTACCTGGATGAGATGTTGGAAAGGGAAAGTGAGCGCACCAGCATCCCTTCCCTTAAAATAGCATCGAACAATGTATTCGGTTATTATATCGAGGTTCGGAACACCCATAAGGATAAGGTTCCGGATGAATGGATCAGGAAGCAGACCCTGGTTAATGCAGAACGCTACATCACTGAAGAGTTAAAAGAATATGAATCCAAAATACTTGGTGCGGAGGAGCGGATCCTGGAGATAGAGCAGAAGTTGTTCGAAAACCTTGTTTCAGAACTGTTGCCGTTCATCTCCGATATACAGGGTGATGCCAGGTTGGCCGGGAAGCTGGATTGCCTGGCAGGATTCGCTATCCTGGCAAAAAAGAACAAGTATGTTCGTCCTGAGATCAACGAGACCTATGAGCTCAGGATCATCCAGGGCCGACACCCTGTTATCGAGAAGCATTTGCCTTTGGGTGAAAGCTATATCCCGAACGATCTGTTCCTGAACAGGGACTCACAGCAGATCATTATGATTACGGGGCCCAACATGTCAGGTAAGTCGGCTATTCTGAGGCAGACCGCTCTTATCGTTATCCTGGGGCAGATAGGCAGTTTTGTGCCTGCTGAAGCTGCGAGTTTTGGGGTTATAGACAAGATCTTTACCAGGGTGGGAGCCAGTGACAATATATCACTTGGTGAATCCACCTTTATGGTCGAGATGAATGAGGCAGCCAGTATCCTTAACAATATTTCGGATCGAAGCCTGGTCCTGCTTGATGAAATAGGGCGAGGTACAAGCACCTATGATGGCATCTCGATAGCCTGGGCAATCAGCGAGTATTTGCATGAGCATCCTTCAAGGGCCAAAACCCTGTTCGCCACGCATTATCACGAGTTGAACGAGATGACCGAAACCTTTGAGCGGATCAAGAATTTCAATGTCTCGGTCAGGGAGCTTAAGGATAAGGTGTTATTCCTTCGGACACTTGTTGAGGGTGGCAGCGCCCATAGTTTCGGGATTCATGTAGCCAGGATGGCCGGGATGCCGAACCAGGTGATCCACAGGGCGAACAAGATCCTGAAGCGATTGGAGAAGTCACATTCCAGTGAAGAGTTAACCGAGTCTGTAAAAAGTATCAAGGACGATATGCAGCTGAGTATTTTCAAGCTGGATGATCCTTTGCTGGAGGAGATCAAGGATGAGATCCTTCATACAGATATAGACACGCTAACGCCCGTTGAAGCCCTGATGAAATTGAATGAGATCAAGCGGATGCTTCAGAAGAAAAAAAGGGCCTGATCCGGGATTTCTTTTTTGCTTAAAACCCTTTGGAGTTTTTAGAATTGTGTTAAATTTGCAGTCCTAAGAATGCGAAAGTAGCTCAGGGGT
>JBFKFP010000022.1:0-25721 GCA_041618535.1 Flavobacteriaceae bacterium | reverse complement strand
CTTGACGCCATTGACGGGATAGACAATTTAGAGGACATGCAAACAGTATACGCTACGGTCCTTGGAGTTGATGCTCCCTTTATGAGTTTCTCTGTTTTTCCCGATCTGAATGACAGTAATACCAATGCCGGCTATATCGGCACCGGAGGTCTTGGTCTGCCAGACCGTGATTACTACGTTCTGACCGATGAAAAGTCGAAGGAGCGCCGGGCTCAATATGTTGATCATGTCACGCGTATGCTTCAGTACATAAATTATAGCGAAGCCGATGCCCGTGAGGCTGCCGAGATGATCCTAGCCGTTGAGACTAGGTTGGCAGAACCTCGGCTTGACAAGACAGAAAGCAGGAACATCAGCAATTATAATAACCCACGAACACTTGCCGAAGTGAATGAGATGGTACCAGCCATAAAGTGGGATAAGTTTATCAAGGATATAGGTGTGGAAAAAGTTCCGGACACAGTGTATGTGCTGGAATTGAGATATATGAAAGCTTTGCAGGAGATCCTGAAATCTACCCCGGTTTCGGATATCAAGACCATGATGAAATGGGCCACCTTAAACGGTATGGCCGGAAATTTGACCACCGAACTTGAAAAGGCAAACTGGGATTTTTACAGCAAGACGCTCAGGGGGACTGAAAAACAGCAACCAGCTGAAAACCGTGCCATGGATCATGTTACCGGGCGTATGGGAGAAGCCATCGGCAAGTTGTATGTCGATGCCAAATTCCCTCCTGAGGCAAAGGAGAGAGCAGAGAAAATGATTGCCAATGTCATCAAAGCATTCCAGAACCGAATCACTGCCCTCGACTGGATGGGAGACGAGACCAAGCAGAAAGCAATTGAGAAACTGGATAAATTCACAGTTAAGATTGCTTACCCGGACGAATGGAAAGACTATTCTGAGCTCATGATCGAAGAGGATAACAACTATGCTGAGAACATGATGGCTCTGATGGATTGGAACCTTCAGGATAATTTAAAGGATTTGGGGCAGCCTGTAGATAAAAAGGAATGGGGTATGCCTCCGCAAATGGTGAACGCATATTTTAATCCCCTGAATAATGAGATCGTATTCCCTGCGGCGATCCTTCAGCCTCCGTTTTTTAATTTCTATGCTGACGATGCTGTTAATTATGGTGGAATTGGAGCGGTAATTGGTCATGAGATCTCGCATGCCTTCGACGACCAGGGCGCCCAGTTCGATAGCGACGGGAACCTTGTAAACTGGTGGACCGAAGATGACCTTGCAGAATTCAAAAAACGAGGCGATAAGCTTGCTGAACAATATAGCAACATCGAAATTTTGGATAGCCTTTATATCAACGGCCGATTCACGCTGGGAGAGAATATAGGGGACCTTGGCGGCGTACTGGGAGCATACGACGGGATGCAGCTGCACTTCGAGGAGAATGGACGCCCTGAGAAAATAGACGGGTTCACTCCTGAACAGCGCTTCTTTATGTCATGGGCCACCGTATGGCGAACCCTGGCAAGGGACGATTACCTCGAAACACAGGTGAAGACCGACCCTCACTCTGCAGGGCATGTCAGAGCTGTACAGCCCCTGCGAAATATCGATGCATTTTATGAGGCTTTCAGCATCAAAGAAGGCGATGCCATGTACCTGCCTCCTGAAGACCGGGTCAGGATATGGTAAAAAAATAAAAGCAGCTCATCTTGAGCTGCTTTTTTTATTCTGTCTGAATCGAGATTTAATTATCCTTTTGAGGTTTATTTTTCTGCGCTATCAGGGCCTCCTTGCTGATCCTGGCAAGGTTGAAGTCGGAGTATTCGGCAAGTGCCTCATCCATGATTGCGACCGCAGCGTCGATATTTTCTTTTGGGTTCTCGCGGTATTTTACAAGCCCCTTCAAATAAATAAAAGCGGCTTTCACGGGCACATTATATGGCTGTTGGGTTTCATAGAAGGTTCGCTGCAGGTCGTCGGGCGAGTTAGCGATACCATATTCGATATGCTCCTTGGCTCCTGCCAGGTCATCCACCTGGGTTTTAAGGTCGGCAAGTTCATAGGCGACAAGAACATTCGGTGTCCTTTTAAACAACTCCTCGAATTGGCCGATAGCTCGCTTTGGTTGGTTTATTTCCTGCAAACAAACCGCTTTTACTTCCACCGCAAGGTTGGAGTCATTAGGATCCAATTCATACCCGATTGTATTCAATGCCTGCATATGCCTGCCGTCATTCATGTAAAGGACAGCCAAAGTATCTTTTCGTCCCTGGCTTGGTGAAAGGATGTTCAGGTGTGTCATGGCGTCTATAACTCCCTGTATATCTCCCTGTTTCTTCATTTGGGCATAATAGGCCTCATAGTGTTTCACAAGCTCCGATTTATCCTGTGCCTGAATATTCACACAAACCCCGAACAAAATAATTGCAAAAAGTATTCTCATGATCATTGTCGTTTAACAGTGGGCAAAACTAATTAATTCTATGCTAACAAGACCAATGCCAAATCTTAATTTATTCTATAGAAACAGTTCGCTTGATGATTACGGCATCATTCAGCACAAATGGTTTGGGAATCATAGCCGCTGTTCTGGGCTGAATATCAAAATGCCGGCTGTTCAATAAGTTGTTCGAAGACTCATATATGATAAACTCTGATTTCTGATCTGAAGGTATCACGATTTTAAGGTCGAGAGCATCATTATCTGAGATATAATAGGTGAACAACCTGCTCCTGGTACGATTTTTAAGCATGAATCCCATTTTATGTCCCTCTTGAATTCTTAACCCGTTTATCGTCATTTCATCCATAACCAATCGGGGGTTGGTGTAAAGGTCTATGCGATTGGCCCTTCTCTTGCTGGCGATATAGATGGAAAGATGGCGCTTCCCTTCAATAAGAGTGTCCTTATAGATTTCAACCTCGGGATAAATTAAAGGCTTTCTCTCCGCCTCCCTGAAATAGGTAAAACCAGAGCTGTATTTACTGCTGAAGACGGTTTCACCCAATTCTGAAGACTCATTGGGATCTTCTCCCAACTTCTGCCTGGTCCACTCATCAAGCTGTTTATCGTAGGTAGCCCACTGGGCAGAATTTTTATCGGCATCTAAAACATAAACCAGGCTATTCGGCTTGGGCCGTTCTTCATCAAACGATGAACTGAAGTTAGCAGAGATAAACAGACCTAGGCCCAGGATCAACAACAGCACAGACCATCTTCGCTTATGCTTGAAATAACCAAATACCGGGGTCAACAAGCCGAAGCACAATGCAATCATGATCCCACTTATAAACAAGGAGTCCAGTCCCAAACCAACCGGGAACATCTTTACCAGCGGACTAAAGATCATAAGCAGCGGGAATGAAAGCAAGGCCATCAGGATCAGATTAGGCTTCCTTTGTTTCACCATGACGGCCAGGGATACGAGTGCAAAAAAGACTGGAATTATAAAAAAACTCGCTCCTTTCAGATAAAGTCCTGCGAGCATAACGATCAACAGCCACAAAAATATCGGCATTATCATAAGACTTGCCGGGTTGCCGGGTTTATAGAACCTGGCATAAATGTAAAAACATAGGCTGAGGCTGAATATGGAAACTGCAGCAATATATCCGTGTCCGTTGTAGGTAAAACCATGAAGCATCTCTTTATAGCCGGGATACAAGAGATCAAAAAGAAGCCAGTAGAGCCCGAAACCGATAAGGCAACAAGATATTACCGACAAAAGGAATGGAAATGTTCCGTTCAATACATCGGCCGGGATTAGCCGACGTGTCTTGAAACCAATGAAAATGAGGATCAGAAAACAGAGAAAGGCAACTGCCAGCATTGGCCAAATCCAGCTAAAGGGATAATTGACAAGGCCTGCTCCGGGGAAATTGAAGTAAACGGTGTCGGCATCGCTTTTAACATCATTGAGGTTAGCCTGCGCAAAATAAGCGAGAAGGGGCATCAGATACTGCCCCTGGTGTTCGAGGGTTTCGGGATCAAGGCGTTCATAGGTGTCCAGGGCGGTATGATAATCGAAGTGATCATCGATAAATGCAAAGTTAAATCCTTCTATATCACCGTCTTCCCTGAAAATGGTCAGATCGGTGTCATTTGGAAGCATTTTGTAAATGCTGTACGCCAATGAATTCGCGACGGGATATTTCGGATCGGCCTTTATGAATTTCTCGATCAGTTTTGAATTCCCGCCATTGGTCTCTATGAGCATATAACTCGGTCCTCCGCTTCCCCGAGCCTCGAAATTTAAAACTAATCCGACATCTTTCGACCATTCATGTGAATTGACGAACAGGTCGGCCCCATTCAGTCCCAGTTCCTCTGAATCGGTAAACAGGATAATAATGTCATTTTTCGGAACAGATCCTTTATGAAGATAGGCTCTTACGCCCTCCAGGATAGTAGCCACTCCTGATGCCGCATCACTTGCCCCATAGGAAGAATGCGGGTTACTGTCGTAATGCGAAAGCAACATCAGTGCCTTTCCCGGTGAATTTCCCCTGATTCTGGCAAGGATATTTTTTGGTTTGGACAAGTTACCCCATCCCGTTAGGGAAAAACCCTGTTGAATCTGGGTCTCCAGTCCCATCGCCCTAAGCTGATCAATGAGGTATTGCCTGACAACGGCATGCTCCGGCATACCTACTCCATGTGGTTTTTGACTCATTGCCTCCACATGGGAAAGGGCTCTTTGGGTTGAAAAAATTGAGAGATCGGACTGGTCCTGGATGGTTTTCGAGGGCATCAAGGCATCAAAACTCCAAGCCACGGCAAGCAGCATCAGCAAGGATGCAATTCCTTTTTTGATCATTTATAGGCAGTTAGTTACGCCCTATAAAAATAAGTAAATTCTGCCGGGACATGCTCTAAGTTTTAGCGGATTTGTATTAACTAATTAAAAATAATTATATTTAGTAGGCACTAAAAACTAATATCATGGGAATAAAAAGCTTTGTGGGTTCAAGAAGACCCAAGAATAAAACTCCGGAAAACACACTTCTGAGGGTTCGGGATTATATGACGACGAAACTGATCACCTTCAAACCGGATCAACCCGTGGAACATGTCATTGACTCTTTAATCAAATACAAGATCTCGGGCGGACCCGTTGTCAACGAAAAGAATGAACTTATTGGTATTATCTCGGAAGGGGATTGTATCAAGCAGATTCATGACGGACGTTATTACAATCTATCGATGAATAATAATACTGTCGATAAGCATATGCATAAGGATGTGGAAACGATAGATGCAGACATGAACATTTTCGATGCCTGTACAAAATTCCTGCACTCCAAACGACGTCGGTTCCCTATAGTTGAGAATGGAAAACTTATTGGCCAGATTAGTCAGAAGGATGTTTTAAAGGCAGCCTTAAAACTTAAAGGACAGAGTTGGAAATAATCAGCTGTCTCGTTTTACAAGGGCATAATAGTCGTTTTCAAGAGGCAGATAACCCTGGTCGTATACGAAGTAGTAAGTTTTTCCGGCCTTGGTTGTGTAAATACTTGTCAGATAATTAAAATCAAATCCCATTTCGATCAGGCGGGAGCGGGAAGTCCTTGTTTTTTGATCGGGGTTCAGGGTTTCGAGTATCCTGTAATTCTTTCTTAACCTGTTGTTGACGTTGCGTATAAGGTTTCTACTATCCTTGTTGATGCGGTTGTTATAGACGTTACGGCAACCGTCATTGCAGAATTTTTTATCCACACGACCAACCAATGGCTCACCGCATTCCAGGCATTTTCTTTTTTCACTCATCCTTGCATCATTTTAGTACAGATTTCCTTGAATAATTTATAGGCCAGCATGGCCGTGACATCGTTAAGATCGCGTTCCGGATTGAGTTCAACTATATCGGCCCCGACGATTTCTACTTCAATATTATGAATGATGTCGATCACCTGCCTGCTTGTTAATCCGCCCGGCTCATGGTGAGATACTCCCGGAGCAAAAGCCGGATCAAAGGCATCCATATCAAGGGACAGGTATAATGGGCCTTCTAATTCTTTTAAGAATCCCATACCAAAGTCTTTCATCTCTATGCAGCGAACACCATATTTCTCGGCCTGTTCATAAAGATGGTCGGTCATACTGCGAATCCCAACCTGGGTTAGGCTGGATATCAGTCCTTTTTCCAGAAGGCGGGCAAAAGGAGAGGCATGGGAATAGGGATTTCCCTCAAAATCCTGATAAAGATCGGCATGTGCATCGATCTGGAGGACATTTAACTTTGGGTATCTCACTGCATGAGCCTCAATTATCGGATATGAAATAGAATGATCACCACCTAATGAAATCAGCCTGGCTCCCTCCCTCAAATGGGTCATTATGGTTTCTTTGATTTTCAGGTAGGCTGCTTCAGGGAGTTCGTTTTGACAATTGAGGTCGCCTGCATCGATATAGCTTTTACCAGGGATGATCGCCTTTCTTAATTCTGAAAAACGATTGGCAGAACCAGAGACATCCATCTCCCTGAATTTGGATGGGGCCATAGCCGGACCTCTTAAAAACGAAGAATTCTGATCATATGGAATACCGATTAACCTGATCACGATTATTATCTATGCATTACCGTTAGATACTCATTCCAGGGACCAACCTCTTCTTTATACTGCTTGGCCATTACCCGGCTTATCTGGGCGATATGACCAAGATCGTGAGCCACCCAGGCTGAAAGGAGTTGTTTCATGCTGACCTCTCCCAGGCCTGGATGAATCGCTTTCAGGATAAACTTATCTTCAGATAGCTTCATCATCTTTAAAATGGCCAAATTCTCTGCTCGTCTTTCTTTGAATTCATCGAGTAGTTCGTTCATCGATTTTCCTTTTGAGGATTCAAATTGGGCAAACCTGTCAAAGGGAGCAAAGGTTTTGCCCGGACCTTCACCAAGAATGATTTTCATCCGTTGTATCCAGTCTGTCTTTTCACCATGAATCAAATGCCCGACCACATCGAAAGGAGACCAGCTATCCCCTCCTTCATTTGATAAAGTCCATTCTTCGGAAAGGTCCTTCAGGAAGGCCTCAAGGATTACAGGAGTACGTTCAAGAATGGCAATGCCCTTGTTCAGATCGAATTTCATCATCTTTTAAAGATAATTAATTATTCGATTGCAAACGTTTACAGCAAGGTTTTATATCGGTAAAAAGGAAGAACTAATTTGCATAATTCCTGGAATGCCTGATTCTATAAGATAGAGATCCTGGCCATTGAACCACATGGTCAGAACTTAGATTCAGATCAATCAGAGGTAATATGACTTATGCATGGAAGGCAATTATCAAATCGCAAAAAAATCAATGAACTGAACGATCAGCTCATATTTGCGAGCAGGAAAGAAGCAACTTCCGGGAGTTGAGAAATCAATTCCTCAATGACTTCCGGGTCACTTAAGTCTGTACGAATCCCGGGAAGCAGGCTCAGTTCCGGCTCGTTAAAATCTGCGCATCCCATTGACCACTGGGGAAAGAGGCGAGTTGTTACTTTAAGGTCCTGTGATATTCTTATTTCCTTATGGCGCTTATCTTTAATTATACGGTTGAAAAGATTTTGAACTGCCTCAGATTCCCCTTCGATAACTTGAAGAAAAAATCCTTCTTTATGCATGAGTACACCGGTGATGTTATCGATAGAATTGTAAGCGCGTGATTCGTGCAGCAGATCTAATAATTTACGTTTGTTGAATGGCTCTGTAGCCTGGCTGGTGTATATAAGCCGACGAAGTTCCATACTAAGGGTTAATTTGGGATTAGGAAAGAATAAAATTAATAAAAAATGTCAACTTTATTCAATAAAGTGCTGGACAGATTGCGATTATGATAACTAAATCATGAAATCAGGTGATGATAAAGCGGGACAGGAAGTCAATGATGAACTCAATCGGCAATAAATACCATGACAAAAAAAGATCACATATATTACCTCTTTGATAATTTAAAATGGTTTTCAACTATAATAATTCGTCGGGTTTATTAGAGTCTCACAGGTATTTTATTTCGAGTGAAAATTAATGAATTATTCATTTGCAAACGGTTACTACCGTTTACAAACGAGTTTAAGTGCGTAAGTACCGACTTTGCCTGTGTTGTTTTCTCAACTTTGTACTGTTGAATCGTGAGTATTCAATTGCATTAACTGTTTAACCTTCCTGAATACCTTTTCGGGATAAAAAATTTAATTATTATGAACGCACTTAGAAACAAAGTACAGTTGATTGGACGATTAGGGCAAGACCCTGAAATCCTGACTTTTGAAGACGGGAACAAGATTGCCAAATTCTCATTGGCAACGGATGACAGCTACAAGAACAAAAACGGTGAAAAAGTTGAGAAGGCCTATTGGCATAATATCGTGGTCCGTGGCGGACTGGTTAACGTGGTGGAGAACTATGTGACAAAAGGGAAAGAGATCGCGATCGAAGGGAAGCTCACCAACCGGTCTTATGAGACCAAGGAAGGGGAAACCCGCTATGTGACCGAGGTGGTTTGCAATGAGCTGCTGCTGCTCTGAGAAGCGAATAAAAAAGAGGCCTGACGGGCCTCTTTTTTTAACTAATTCTTAGCCCGTTTATCAATCCCGGTTTATCCTCGGGCTGAACAAATACCAATTTGCCATCTGCATCCTCAGCCATAAGGATCATTCCCTGGCTTTCAACTCCCCTGAGATTTCTCGGAGCCAGGTTGACCAGAACAATTACCTTTTGACCGATGATCTCCTCTGGGGAAAAGTGTTCAGCTATACCCGATACGATGGTACGTTCATCCATCCCGGTATCCACCTTCAAGACCATAAGTTTTTTGGTCTTTGGCATTTTCTCGGCCTCAATTATTGTAGCTACCCTGATATCCAGTTTAGCGAAATCATCCCATTGAATCATGTCTTTAACCGGTTCAACCGAAGGGGTAGAACTGGTATTATCTTCTCTGGTTTTCTCCAGCCTTTTAAGCTGTTTATCGATCTCTGCGTCCTCGATCTTTGTGAAAAGCAACTCCGCCTTGTTGATCTTATGACCCGCGGGCATTAATTCCCTGTTTGAAGATACTCCTTTCCAGGTCCAATCCGATTCCAGTCCTGATGCATTTAAAATCTTCTTAAGCTTGTCTGAAGTATATGGCAAGAAGGGTTCTGAAAGCACAGCCAGTCCGGCCGCGATCTGCAATGCGACATACATAACGGTTTTCACTCTGGATTTATCATCCTTGATAACCTTCCATGGCTCTTCATCTGCCAGGTATTTATTGCCCAGGCGAGCCAGGTTGATAAGTTCCTGGCTGGCCTCCCGGAATCGGTATCTCTCTATGGAACTGGAAATGATCTTCGGATAGGCCTTGACAGATTCCAGGGCCAATTCGTCCTGTTCATGTATGCGTTCCGGTTTCGGAACCCGGCCGTCGAAGTATTTATGGGTAAGCACCGCCACCCTGTTTACAAAATTCCCGAAGATGGCTACCAGTTCATTGTTATTTCTTGCCTGGAAATCCTTCCAGGTAAAATCGTTGTCCTTGGTCTCAGGAGCGTTCGCGGTCAGAACATAACGCAATACGTCTTGCTTGTCCTGGAAATCGATCAGGTATTCATGGAGCCAGACGGCCCAGTTCTTGGATGTAGACAATTTGTTGCCTTCCAGGTTGAGAAACTCATTCGCAGGCACATTTTCAGGCAAGATATAATCACCATGCGCTTTCAGCATGACAGGAAAGATGATACAGTGGAAAACAATATTATCCTTTCCGATAAAATGGATCAACTTAGTGTCTTCATCCTGCCAGTATGGCCTCCAGTCCTTGCCTTCTCTTTCAGCCCATTCAATTGTGCTCGATATATACCCTATAGGTGCATCAAACCATACGTAAAGCACCTTACCTTCTCCTCCTTCAACAGGCACTGGAATTCCCCAGTCCAGGTCACGGGTGACCGCCCTTGGCCTTAAGCCATCATCGATCCAGGATTTAACCTGTCCGTAAACATTCGGTTTCCAGTCGGCCTTATGTCCCTTCAGAATCCATTCAGAGAGAAAACCCTCATATCTGTCAAGAGCAAGGAACCAGTGCTTGGTCGATTTAAGCACAGGTTTAGATCCGCTGATCGCCGATTTGGGATTTATCAGATCTGTAGCATTATGACTGGTCCCGCAATTCTCACACTGATCGCCATAACTTTCGTCATAGCCGCATTTTGGACAGGTACCTACTACAAAACGATCGGCAAGGAACTGACCCGCCTCCTCGTCATATAATTGTTCGGTCACCTCCTCTATAAATTCACCCTTATCATAGAGGGTTCTAAAGAAATCCGAAGCCGTTTTATGGTGTATTTCTGCTGAGGTCCGTGAATAATTGTCAAAAGATATCCCAAAATCACAGAAAGACTTTTGTATGACCGCGTGATATTTATCTACGATATCCTGCGGTGACACACCTTCCTTTTTTGCTTTTATTGTAATCGGGACTCCGTGCTCATCGCTTCCGCAGATAAAGGCCACGTCATAACCTTTGAGCCTCAAATAGCGGGCATAGATATCTGCAGGAACATAAACTCCGGCCAGATGCCCGATATGGATGGGTCCGTTGGTATATGGCAATGCTGCCGTTATCGTAACTCTTTTAGCCATGAGGTGTTTTTTGCAATCAACAAAAGTACATATTTTGAAAGGGAATTCAATTCAGCAGAAGTTATTTATCTTTACAAAAAACCGATGCTGTGCGTTTTGCCCGAAAGAATATTTTAACTTTTCTTCTTGTCTGCTGCCTGGGACAAAATGCATTCACTCAAGTAATGATCGTTGAAAAAATCAAACACAGCATGAAAGCAGATCTTATCCAGCCATCTTATCTCAAACCGGGTGATTCAGTAGCCATAGTAGCACCATCGGGGGTGCTTAACAATCGGGATAAGGAAATAGACCTCGCAAGAAAACTGATGGAATCCTGGGGACTCAACGTAAAGATCGGGAGATATGTCTTCGAGAAAGCAGGGCATTTTGCCGGTACGGATGCCCAGAGAATTGCCGATCTGCAGGCTGCAATTGACAATAAGAACATCAAAGCGATCTGGATGGCCAGAGGCGGCTATGGCATGGTCAGGGTAATCGATAAACTGGATTATTCCGGTCTGAAATCTAATCCGAAGTGGATCGTTGGTTACTCCGACATCACGGCTCTTCACAACGACCTTCACAACAAAGGCCTCGAAAGTATTCATGCGATGATGTGCACCAGCATGGACGCAAATACCGGGCCCATTGCGAACAGTATAAATAGCCTTAAGGACGCCCTCTTCGGAAAGGATTTATACTATAAAATCAAGGGCTCTGAATATAATAAGGAAGGTGAAGCCAGCGGACAGCTCATTGGAGGGAATCTCACCCTCCTGCACACTATGCTGGGATCAAGGAGTAGCCTCGACACCGAGGGAAAAATCCTGTTCATCGAGGAGATAGGAGAATATGCCTATCATATAGACAGGATGCTGATGAGTTTGAAGCGGGCCGGCTTTTTCAAGAATTGCAAAGGATTGATCGTTGGCCAGATCAGCAATATCCGGGAAAACACCACACCCTGGGGTAAAACGATAGAGCAGTTGATCCTCGATGCCTTCCAGGACTATGAATTTCCGATCCTTTTCGGTTTTCCTGCCGGACATGAAGACGACAACAGGGCTCTTATCCTGGGAAGAGAGGTAAACCTTAAGGTATCTAAAACCGGGGGTGAGTTGATCTTCTTCCAATGACAAATCGGGTTTTTTAATGAGTAAATCGAAATCATTAGGTAATGCCGGCGAACAATTTGCCGTTGAGTATCTGCTGGATAAAGGCTATAAAGTACTGGAAAGAAATTATTATTTCGATCGGGCCGAGGTAGACATTATCGCCCGAACGGGCAATATCCTGGCCGTAATTGAGGTGAAATCAAGATCCTCGATCGATTATGGCCGCCCCCATGAATTCGTTAAACCAAGGCAGATCAGGAACCTCGTCAAGGCCGTTGATCATTATATAGAAAGTCACGATCTGAACGTGGAAGTTCGGTTTGATATCATAGCTGTGACCAGGTTGGGTCAACAATATTCAATTGAACATATAAAAAACGCCTTCTATCACTTCTGAGAGGTGAACTGCTTTTGAAGTTCCTCAAAATTGAGGGGTTTGGCTACGATAGTCTTGTTTCGATCAAGAATGAAATAGGTAGGTGTTGTTGAAACATTGTAGTTGATACCAACCTCATTTTCCCACTTGCCAAGACCTGCAACATGCGTGAACAAAGGATAATTCATTGTTTCTCTCTGCCATGCTGCTTTATCGTCTTCCAAACCGAAAGCGATAACCTTGAGTTTTTTCTGGTCGAAGCCACTTACAAGGTCATGCAGTCTGGGTAATTCTTCCAGGCAATGAGTGCAACTGCTGCTCCAGAAAACAACAATATACTGGTCCGCTACATCGTAATCGTGCAAACTAACAGATTTGTTGTTGCTGCTGACATTCAATGGAATCTCGAAATTCGGCGCTGTCATCCCCAGAGATACGTTTCGGAAACGTTCCAATTCCACGGCCAATTCATTTTCTCCCAGTTCTTTTGCGAGGCTAATCAAATAGTTATCAGCTATATAATTGGCAACGGCTTCATATTTTGCTTCAGCCAATTGCTGCCATAGCACATGCATAAGCATTTTCTTTGTCCGGGTATTCGCTGAACCCATAGCGTTCGCCACCTGGTCGATATTGAATTTATAATTAGCCGTGATATCACCCTGGCGTGCCACCATTCCGAAGACATAGTTCAGGCAGCGATCAACAAGAAAGCTCGAACTAAGCAAAATCTCATTGTTGAAATCCACATGATCGAAATAATGGGCTTTAATATTGGAAAAATACGTGTTCAGGTCTTCATAGCCATCAGGGATATAAGGCCTGTTCGCAACAATAAAATTATGTGCGATCATACCATCAGAGATACGTTCAAATTCGGCCTGGGTCTCCCTCTGTGTTTTTAGGATGTTCAGAAGAGCAGAAGTATCGGTTGACTGACGGCGGAAAAAATTACCAATGCTCTGGCTTATCATTCCCATGCTGTTATTATAGGAGGACATCATGGTATTCTCTGTCGACGATTGGAATGTGATCCCTTTATTGATATCAAAGGTAAATTCAACATCTTCCTTAGCGTTGCAGATAATATCGAAACTATATTCTTCCTGGGGAACCGCATAAACCAACCTGTACATGCCGGCTGTCTGGCTGGCATCCAGTTCGAATTTAAATTCTCCCGAGGAATCAACCTTTCCGTCTCCTATATAACTGTAATTGGAAGGGGAAACCTTATAAACCAGCACCCAATCAAATTCGTCCACAGGTGTAAATTTCCCTTTTAGTGTAAACTGACCTAGTCCCATCATCGGAGTCAAAATAACCGCCATGAGGACCAAAATTCTAAATCTCCACATATCAAAAAACATTTTATTCAATAAAAACCACAAATTCTTTTTCAATAATCAAGCCATAATTGGTTTCAGCGCTTCAAGCGCTTCCTCTACACTCCTGATCGGGTCAAAGGTAAGCAATAATCGCAAGCCATTCCGTGTTTGCCTCTCTTTCATTCTACATGCCTTAGGGTTTTTCTGAACATAATTCAAAACCGAAGTGAATGATGTACTTTGGTAAAAAGGACTGCTTTGATCCTTGATAAAATAACCTACCATCATGTTGTTCTTGAGAACGATCTTTTCAAATCCGAGAGCTGTCCCCATCCATTTAAGCCTGACACTGTCAAGCAGATCCTCCACCTCGTCCGGAAGTTCACCAAATCGATCAATTAGCTGATCTTTGAATTCATTGAGTTCAATCTCGGTTTTGAGTTCATTCAACCTGGTGTAAAGGTTTAATCGCTCTGTAATATTATTGACATAATGATCAGGTATGAGCAGCTGGAAAGCTGAATCTATGGTTATATCGCTTACATAAACCTTTTTCTTCCCCGAATCCTTATACAAGTCTTTAAACTCATTTTCTTTAAGTTCCTCTATTGCTTCGCTCAGGATTTTCTGGTATGTATCGAACCCTATCTCATTTATAAAACCGCTTTGTTCCCCACCAAGCAGATCTCCTGCCCCTCTTATCTCGAGATCTTTCATTGCGATATTGAAACCGCTGCCCAGTTCGGTGAATTGTTCAAGGGCCTGAATCCGTTTCCTCGCATCTGCCGTCATTGCAGAATACTCAGGAGTGATAAAATAACAAAAGGCCTTTTTATTGCTCCGTCCCACGCGGCCTCTCATCTGGTGAAGGTCGCTCAGGCCAAAGTGATTGGCGTTATTTATGAATATAGTGTTGGCATTAGGGACGTCCAACCCGCTTTCTATGATGGTGGTACTAACCAGTACATCGAACTCACCTTTCATAAATGCGAGCATAAGTTCTTCCAGTTTCCGTCCTTTCATCCTGCCGTGTCCGATGCCAATTTTGGCATCTGGAAGCAGCCTTTGGATCATGCCGGCTACTTCCCTGATATTCTCGATACGGTTATGAACGAAGAATACTTGTCCGCCCCGCTGAATCTCATAACTGATGGCATCTCTGATCAACTCCTCATTAAATCGAACCACACTGCTTACAATAGGATATCGATTGGGAGGTGGTGTGTTTATCACAGAAAGATCACGGGCAGCCATAAGGCTAAACTGAAGCGTTCTTGGGATCGGGGTCGCTGTTAGTGTTAGCACATCCACATTCTCCTTGATAGTTTTAAGTTTTTCCTTTACGGCCACACCAAATTTCTGTTCTTCATCCACTATCAGCAAACCTAGATCTTTAAATTTCACATTCGGATTTACAAGCTGATGGGTCCCAATCACAATATCGAGGGCGCCAGTTTCAAGGTTACCGATAATCTCCTTCCTGTCCTTCGCGGTCCTGAAACGGTTCATATAATTAATGGTTACCGGGAAATCAGCAAGTCGCTCGGTAAAGGTCTGGAAATGCTGAAAGGCAAGTATAGTTGTCGGGACCAGCACAGCCACCTGCTTCCCATTATCAACCGCTTTGAATGCCGCCCTTATAGCCACTTCGGTCTTCCCGAATCCAACATCACCACATACCAGCCGGTCCATGGGTTGTTCACTCTCCATATCCTTTTTTATATCCTCGGTGGAGGCAGACTGGTCCGGAGTGTCTTCATAGATAAAAGAGGCTTCGAGTTCATGCTGCAGGTAACTGTCAGGATTGTAGGCAAAACCTGTTTTCATTTTCCTCTTGGCATATAACTGGATCAGGTTAAAAGCAATCTCTCTTACCCTTGACTTGGTCTTGGTCTTGAGGTTTTTCCAGGCCTTGGATCCCAGTTTATAAATCTTAGGCGGCCTGCCATCCTTCCCGTTATATTTAGAGATCTTGTGTAAGGAATGGATGCTCAGATACAACACATCCCGTTCGCCATAGATCAGCTTAATGGCCTCCTGCATCTGTCCCTGCACATCTATTTTCTGAAGTCCGCCGAATCGCCCTATGCCATGATCAATATGGGTTACAAAATCACCCACTTCCAGGTTGGTGAGCTCTTTCAGGGTTATGGCCTGCTTTTTAGCATAACCGTTTTTTAACTGGAATTTATGATAGCGTTCAAAGATCTGGTGGTCGGTATAACAGACTAACCGGAGATCATGATCTATAAATCCCTGGTGAAGCGACAACACTGTGGTGGAATAATGGATCTCTTCCTCCATGTCGTCGAAGATATCGTGAAATCGTTTGGACTGCTGCACGCTGAGGCATGCAATGATATTGGTGTAACCATCTTTATGCCTGGTCTGCAGATCGGAGATAAGCAGATCGAAATGCTTGTTGAAAGCTGGCTGAGGGGCGCAATTGAAATTCACGGTCTCCGCGCCATGATATCCTGAATCGCCCAGTGTCAAGAGATTTCTCCGGGCCAGTACGTTTTTAATCTCATCAGAATTACAAAAAAGTTCACCCGGCTTATCGTGTTTCAATTCCCCGCTAAGACTCTTAAAAGCCTCCTCTGCCTTTTTGTACAAGGCCTCAACACGGGAGAACAAAAGACTGGTATTATTGCAGATCAAAACGGTTTTGGCAGGCAGGTAATTCAAAAAGCTTTGCCTTTTATCTTCCAGAAACTTATTCGCCACATTGGGCATTATGCTGATCTTTCTGGTCTGTTCTACAGAAAGCTGCGTTTCCACGTCAAAAGTCCTTATGCTGTCAACCTCGTCCCCAAAGAACTCGATCCTGTACGGTTCATCATGAGAAAAGGAGAACACATCCAATATACCGCCCCTTACAGAGAACTCTCCCGGTTCGGTCACAAAATCAACCCGGTGAAATTGGTAGGTAAAAAGCACCTCATTCACAAAATCAAGTGATAGCAGATCTCCGACCGAGATCTTAAGGGTATTCTTCTCCAGTTCACGCCTTGTGACAACCTTTTCGAACAAGGCATCCGGATAGGTCACGATAATGGCAGGTTTCTTCCTGGAGTTTAACCTGTTCAGGACTTCAGATCTGAGCAGGACATTGGCGTTGTCAGTCTCCTCAATTTGGTAAGGACGCCTGTAGCTTCCGGGATAAAAAAGCACATCCTTATCGTTGATCAGCTCTTCAAGATCGTTGAGATAATAGGCTGCTTCCTCCTTATCGTTGAATACGAGCAGAAAAGGCTTCTCAGAGGACTTAAAAAGGGAGGAAACAACAAAGGAGAGAGAAGATCCAACCAGCCCGCAGATTTCTGTTTTAGCTTCGTCCAGGGTAATAATATCCCTCAATTTCTGCAATTGCAGAGATTGTGAATAGGCCTGCGAGATCCGGGTTTTGCTCAATCCAGTTCTATTTAGCTGCAAATATAAGGGTTTTATTCGTCTAAATATTTCTGAATTGCAAGCTGATAATTGATTGAATCCAAGCCGCGAAGAGCGAGTAAAATAAACTATAAAAATCATCCGGATCGGGAGGGATTTTAATTCGGATAATCAAATAATAAATGGAAAAAAATATTTAGTTTTACAGCAATAAAACACAACTTCATTTATGTCGATTTCAGACCTTTTTGATAGCGGTTTCCGAAGAAGAAACCAGGACCATTTCGCAGCCATTGTTCGCGTAGCCATGGAAGACGATGTCATCTCGGATGCCGAGCGGGAATTCCTTGACAGGCTGGCCGTAAACCTGGAAATTTCCAGCGATGATTACAAGTCCATATTAAAGGATTACAAATCACACCCTATCAACCCTCCAATCTCCTTTAATTACAGGCTGGAACGTCTCTATGATCTGGTACGAATGGTTTATGCCGATGAAATTGACCGGGATGATGAGATCAAACTACTGACCAAGATAGCCGTGGGCTTGGGCTTTTCTACTGTAAATGTTGGATACATCGTAGACAAGGCGCTAAGACTGGTCAAAGAAGGCGCTGACCTTGAAGGATTCATCGACGGGATAAAAACGATGAATCATTAATCAGGGCCCGGCAGGATCTTTTTTTAAAAGTCTTTACGATCGATCAATTCGACTAAAAAGGATTGAAAATCCAGTTCCCGGGACAGATTATTTATCATTCTCCTCTGACTTCAATTCATGAATGACTCTAGGGTTTCCACCATTGACTTGCTTCCACAGAAAAAAGGAACTCTTTGATGAAGTTCTTCAGGTTCGATTTCCATGATGCGTCTGTAACCATCACTGGCCAAACCACCCGCCTGCTCTGCGAGGAATGCCATCGGATTGCATTCATATAACAGTCTGAGTTTACCGCTCGGATATTTCGAGCTTTGCGGATACATATAGATTCCTCCCTTGATCATGTTTCTATGGAAATCAGAGACCAGTGAACCTATATATCTTGAGGTATAGGGCCTGTCATTTTCCTCCATCTGGCAATATTTAATATAAGCCTTAACACCCTGAGGAAAATGAACATAATTTCCTTCGTTCACCGAATAGATATTCCCGGTTTCCGGAAAACTCATATTAGGATGAGAAAGATAGAATGTCCCGATGGCAGGGTTTAGTGTAAAGCCATTAACGCCGTGGCCCGTTGTATAGACCAGCATTGTAGAGGTGCCATATATTATATAGCCCGAAGCAACCTGAAGATCTCCTTTCTGAAGAAAATCTTCCAGGGTTACCGGAGTCCCGACAGGAGTCACCCTCCTGTAAATAGAAAAAATAGTCCCGACCGAAACGTTTACATCGATATTGGAAGAACCATCGAGCGGATCAATAAGGACCACGTATTTATTCTGGTTTTGCTCATCCTGGCTATTGATGGATATAAAATCGTCCTCCTCCTCACTTGCTATGCCGCAAACAATATTACGGTTGGTCATGGTCTGGATGAACTTATTATTGGCATAGACATCGAGCTTCTGCTGGTCCTCTCCCTGGGCATTGATATCGCCGGCTGCACCAATTATATCGACCAGCCCTGCCTTATTGACCTCATGATTCACAACCTTGGCTGCCAGCCTGATAGAGTTTATAAGCCTTGAAAGTTCACCAGAAGAGTATTTGAATTCCGACTGATTTTCAATGATGAATTCACCAAGGGTTTGGTTTTTTTGAGACATGATTAGGTTGAGTTTGTATAGTGCAAAGATCGGACTTTTGCATAAACTACAACGATTTCGTAAAAGATTTATAATCGATAGTTTGCAGTTTGAATTATATTTGGAACCTCATGTCATGAATATGGAAATTAACATCCGTAAAGCTGAGAAAACAGATATGCCGGATGTCCTTGAATTGATCAGGGAACTGGCGCATTATGAACGCGAGCCCGATGCTGTTGAGGTCACCGTAGAGGAATTGGAACGCGATGCTTCCTCAGTTCCCCCGGCATTTGAGTGCTATGTTGCAGAAACCGACAATCAGATAAAAGGGATGGCGTTATTTTATATGCGCTACTCTACCTGGAAAGGCAAGGTTCTGCACCTTGAAGATCTTATCGTTAAAAAGGCATCGAGAGGTATGGGCATTGGTGGCAGGTTGTTTGATGAGGTCATCAAACACGCTCATTCTATCGGAGTTAAAAGAGTGAGTTGGGTAGTTTTGGACTGGAACACAGATGCGATCGATTTTTACAGGAGAAAAGGTGCAACGGTACTGGAAGACTGGGATGTGGTACAGTTAGATGAGAATGGAATTAAAAATTATATCTCTAACCTGAAATAATGGAGATTCACAAATTCGGAGGGGCGTCGGTAAAGGACGCAGAAGGAGTTAAAAACCTGGTTAAGGTAGTTAAGGAAGTTATTTCCGAAGATACTTTGATCGTGGTTTCGGCTATGGGGAAAACCACTAATGCACTTGAAGAGGTGGTCCGTAATTATTTCAATAACAAAAAAGAGCTCAACAGTTCGCTGCAGGCGGTCAAGAAATTTCATAACGCTGTCATGTTTGAACTTTTTGACTCGTCCTCTCATGTGGATGAACATCCCGTATTTCATACCGTTTCGGAACTGTTCGAAGAATTGGAGTTCTTCCTGTCACACAATCGCTCTCCCGATTATAATTTTATTTACGACCAGGTAGTCGGCTATGGCGAACTGGTTTCAACCACCATAGTCAGCACCTTTCTCAGCGAATCAGCGATTAGAAACGAGTGGGTTGATGTCCGGAACCTTATAAAAACCGACAACTATTACCGTCATGCAAGGGTGGACTGGGATTCGACCTGCCGAAATATTTCCGAAGGAATAAAGCCCGGCAAATTGCATGTCATTCAGGGATTTCTCGGGAGTGATAAAAACAATTTTACAACTACCCTTGGCCGGGAGGGAAGTGATTACACGGCAGCAATATTTGCATATGCCCTGGGGGCCAAGGGCGTTACCATCTGGAAAGATGTCCCGGGTATTTTAAGCGCTGACCCGAGGTATTTTGAGAAGGCAAAGCTCATCAAAAGCATCTCATACCGCGAGGCTATTGAATTAGCTTTTTATGGTGCTTCAGTAATACATCCTAAAACCCTGCAACCGTTGCAACGCAAGGAAATACCCCTGTTTGTCAAGTCTTTTAAAGATCCTTCAAGCCAGGGGACACGGGTAGGAAAAGGCATAAAGATCGAACCGGAAGTTCCCTGCTATATCGTCAAAAAGAGGCAGGTTCTTTTATCCTTATCTTCATTGGATTTCTCCTACATCGTTGAGGACAACATTTCATATATATTCAAATTGCTATCCAACTTTAAGATGAAAGTTGATGTAATTCAGAATTCCGCCATCAGTTTTTCAGTTTGTTTTGATGACCTGTATAATTGTCTTGATGAGTTACTCCTTAAACTAAAGGCGAAATTCAAGGTGGAATGTCATCCCGACGTGTCTCTATACACTATTCGTCACTATACGGAAGAGGCCATATCACAAATAGAAAAGGACAAAACGGTCCTTCTAAAGCAACTTACTCCTGAAACCGTTCAAATTGTCACTAAGTAAACATTTCTTATTTTTAACCGAATCAAAATTTCTTGATTGATGGGTTTAGTAACCGCCAGGGAAGTCGCAACTGTAATAAAAGCTGATAAATACGGATTTATCGGGACATTTCTCGGCTGGCTGCTGATGAAAGTCCTGAAAATCTCTACCCTTAATAAGATTTATGACCGAAACAGGAATCTTAAGGACCTGGAGTTTCTCAACGCCATCCTGGGCGAGTTCAAAATAAGATTTGAGATTCCGGAGGAGGACCTGAAGCGTTTGCCAAAAGACGGTGCCTACATCACGGTTTCGAACCATCCGCTTGGAGGAATAGACGGTGTGTTGCTTTTGAAATTGATGCTGGAACAAAGGAAAGACTTCAAGATCATCGCCAATTTCCTTTTGCACCGCATTGAACCACTTAAGCCGTACATTATGCCTGTGAATCCTTTTGAGGACAGAAAGGATGTAAAATCCAGCATTTCAGGTTTTAAAAATGCTCTCCTTCATCTTAAAGAAGGACATCCCCTCGGAATTTTTCCGGCTGGTGAGGTCTCCACTTACAGAGATGAGAGGCTTGTGGTTGACAAGCCCTGGGAAGAGGCAGCCATGAAACTGGTTAAAAAAGCCGAAGTGCCGGTGGTGCCCATTTATTTTCATGCAAAAAACAGCCTTCTATTCTACCGGCTCTCTAAGATCAGCGATACATTAAGAACGGCGAAACTTCCTTCAGAACTACTAACGCAAAAACACCGGGTCATCAAGGTCCGGATTGGGCGCCCTATCCCGTTAAGTGAACAGCAGGAATATGAATCCCTTGAGGAATTCTCCGAATTCATCAGACGAAAAACCTATATGCTCTCTAATTTTTATGAGCCACGGGAGAAGATACTCAAGAATATTTCCTCAAGCCTGAAGGTTCCGAAGCAGCCTAAACGGATCGTTACTCCAGTTAGTCCGGAAGCGATGATAATGGAAATAGATGCGATTAGAAAACTGGATATGCGTTTGCTTAAAAGCAAGAATTACGAGGTATACCTTAGTCCTGCTTCGGAAATTCCTAACGTCCTAAGAGAAATAGGGAGGTTAAGGGAGATCACTTTCAGGGAGGTAGGTGAAGGCACCAATCAATCTATCGACCTTGATACATACGACCGCTACTATCATCATATGTTCTTATGGGATACCGAGACCAAGAATATAGTTGGCGCCTACAGGATGGGTCTGGGGTCTAAAATTTATCGTGAATATGGAATTGACGGGTTTTACCTGCAGGACCTTTTTCGGTTCGAACCCGAATTGCACAGCATGATGAGCCAGTCCATTGAGATGGGACGAGCATTCATTATCAAGGAATACCAGCAGAAACCGATGCCGTTATTTTTGCTCTGGAAAGGAATTGTTCATACCACGCTGAGGTTCCCAGAGCATAAATACCTGATTGGAGGGGTAAGTATCAGCAATCAATTTTCAAATTTCTCAAAATCCCTGATGATTGAATTCATGAAGTCGCATTATTACGATCCATATGTTGCACAATATGTTCGGCCTAAAAAGGAATTCAAGGTTAAGCTGAAGGATGCTGACAAGGATTTCGTTTTTGATGCCACCGAAGCCGACCTGAATAAATTTGATAAGATCATCGATGAGGTTGAACCAGGGGCATTGAGATTGCCGGTACTCTTAAAAAAATACATCAAGCAAAATGCACGGCTGGTAGCATTCAACGTCGATCCGTTATTTAACAATGCCGTTGACGGACTGATGTACATCAAGATCTCCGATCTTCCGGAAAGCACGGTGAGACCTGTTATGGAAGAATTTCAGGCTGAATTGGAGCGAAAATTTTTCAATCAAAACACCAATTAATTCAGGCCGGTGCGCGATCAGATCTTTAATTCATCGGCTATAAAATCCCTGATGTAGTCCCTGATCTCATTCCTTGCCTTTTCAAAGGCCTTATGAACCTCTTCTTCCGATCCGTTTACCTTTGAGGGATCGAAAAAATTATGATGCAAGCGTATGGCTTTTTTACCGGGAATATAGGGACAGTTCTCCCTGGCATGATCACAGACCGTTATGATAAAGTCAAATTCAACACCTTCATATTCATCTACATGATTGGAAGTGTTCCCCGAGATATCTATCCCGTCTTCCTTCATAATGGAGACGGCACCCGGGTTCAATCCGTGGGTTTCTATACCGGCACTATAAACCCTAAAAGATCTGTTGTCTAATAAATGATCCAGGTAGCCGTGTGCCATCTGGCTTCTGCAAGAGTTACCTGTACATAAAACTAAAATATTTATCATGCTATTCCTGTGTTTTTACTTCTCCTTTCAAGAAGGACATTGTCAAACCATTTTCCATCGCGTTTCCCGATCCTCTCGCGAATACCTACTTCCCTGAAGCCGCATTTTTGGTGCAATTTAAGGCTATTTTCATTCTGTGGAAAAATATTCGCCTGAAGAGTCCAAACACCTGCTGATTCACTTTCTGTAATAAGCTTTTCCAGTAAAGACCTACCTATTCCCCGGTTCCAAAAAGTTGGATCAACATAAACGCTCACCTCTGCAACACCCTTGTAAACCGCTCTCTTCGAATACGGACTCAGTACTGCAAAACCAACAAGGATGCCCGAATAAACAGCAACTAACCGACATGTATCCAGGTACTTTTGATCCCAGTGGGGCCAATCCGGCACTTCTGTCTCGAATGATGCGATTCCGGTATCAATGCCAAATTTATACATCCTTGACACCTCTAAAAAATCATCTCTTCTGAAGGACCTTATCTCCAACATGACCTAACAGCACTGACCATCGGGAGAGCAGCAGGCAGATGCAGCTGCAGCGGATTCTACGGCCTCTGCAATGCCACATGCATCCTTAGCCTTGCAATCGGTCTGATCTGCATGAAGCTTTATAATCAATTCATCATCTGTAACCTCAAAGGAATGCACAAGCAACTGGGCGGTATGAAAATTTAAATTGCCATATTCAAACTTGATAACGGCATCATCATCGTAAGGCCTTAAGCCACCAACTTTTTTCAATATCCCCAGGGCCTTATAGGCCGACATAGGATTTGACGCGGTAACCTGTTCGGGGTTCTCCCATAACTGGACAACGGTTTCATTCCAGTTTTCTCTGCGACTTCCACAGTCGACAGAATCAATGGAAACATGTTTAACCTCGGTTATATGATAGCCTGGTTTTAACCTTCTCCCCGAACGATATTCAAAATTGAGTGATTTTGAACTGTGGCTCTGTAATAATTCTAAAAATACCTTGGTTTTCATAATTAATGATTTTAACAGCATTGAGTTTTTGTCCGGTTAAAGAATGAATTCAAAATATTTTGAAACTCTTCAAAACGTTCAACATCCAGGCAATAGCATTTGCTTTTCCCTTCGAATTGCCCCTTTAACAATCCGGCGGAATTGATCACTTTAAGATGTTGAGAAATTGTAGGTTGAGACAGGCCTATAATATCGACCAGGTCATTACATATACAGGCATCCTGTTTGCTTATATAGTCAAGGATCGACACGCGTGCCGGGTGTGCCAGGACTTTAGCTGCTGCTGCTATCCTGTTAATATTGTCATTATAGATATGTGATTTTGTTGATCCCATCGGTCTTTAATATTTCAATTCAACAACAAATATAGTTATAATATCGTAATATTGCAATATTACATTATTAAATGCAAAAATAAAACCGAAACCCACTGGAGGCTTCAGCTTTATAATATTTGCTGGTAAATAATTAAAGTGACTTAAACCAATCCTGGTAAAACTTTCCCAATACAACGGTCTCACTTTTCTTCCCACCGATGGCTCCTACCAGGCTCACTATCCATAAGACAAAGATGAGCGCCCCTACGAACCAGCCTATAGCCGGGATAAATGACAGAATGATGAATGTTAGCATCAAGCCCAACATCTGACGGATGTAGAACGAAGCAAATTCATTCTTATTACTGCTGTTCATGATCAGGGCTATTATCCACCCGATCACGGTAAGATGCGCAATGATGGCTACATTCCTGCCATCACTAAACACCTCCTTTGCGTCCTCGGTAAATTCCTTGGCCTTTTCCTTGGCTTCTCCGGCAAATTCAGTGGCCCTGTCCTTAGCTTCTTTGGCAAATTCTTCAGCCTTATCAGCCGCTTTCCTGGCTCCGTCTTTTGCATCGCCTAACATATCATTAAGGTCGTCTCTCAAATCTTTATTATCTTCAGACATGATGTTGTGATTTTGTTTAGATTATTAAAATTACTAAAAAATCGGATGCCTTTATTGAAAGGCCGAATCCACAGGCTCCCAGAGTTCAATCTTATTGCCCTCAGGATCCATAATCCATCCAAACTTTCCATAGTCATACTCCTGGATCTCACCTACTATAGTCACCCCCTCCTCTTTTAAATGCTTCATCAGTTCAACAAGGTTTTCAACCCTGAAATTCATCATGAACTGCTTCACACTAGGTGAAAAATAATCGGTATCCTCCTTGAATGGCCCCCATTGCGTCATGCAATCGTTCCCGTCTTTATCCTTCCACCAAAAGGAACAGCCGTATTCATCAACAGGAAGTCCCAAATGCTTACCATACCACGCCTTTGTGGCTTTAGGGTCTTTTGTGCGGAAAAAAAATCCGCCAAGTCCGGTTACTCGTTTTTTCATGGATTCAATAGATTAGTCTTTAATAATTTTTATTTGTTACAGCTGTTGCAATCCTAACGGTTCTTAACTTGAGACTCATAGGTCTGTATCCATTTCTCCGGGGATACTTTACTGCTCAGTTCGCCTATTAGTTCAAAAGGGATATCATCCATCTTTTTAAACCGGATGCAACTTTTACCCATATCCAGTTTTCTTGTGCAATGTTTTGGATATTCCGAAACAAACCAGTCCAGCAATTCCTTGTCAGCGTAAATGCCCATATGATACAAGGCAACAAAATTCTTCTGGGAAGCAATATTCATAAACGGCAATGGTAATTTCGGATCACAATGATAGCCGCCGGGATACAGACTATGTGGCACTACATATCCAATCATCCCGTAATTGATAGCCTCTTCAAATCCTTTCGGAAGATTCTTCCTGATTACCGCCCGTAATTTTTTCAAGGGTTCCTTTCTCTCTTCCGGAACCTGATCGATATAGTCCTGGACCGTGCTGGCTTTGTATTGCATGATATCTGTTATTTACGTTGTAGTATTATTGCTGAAATGATCGATATGATAAACCCGATGACCAGGACTGTTGCAAACATCACCGCAGCCATAAACCCGCTGCTCATTTCCTGTATATCTT
>JBFKFP010000021.1:0-25917 GCA_041618535.1 Flavobacteriaceae bacterium | reverse complement strand
CTTAGGGCGTTTAGCGCCATATTTCGATCTGCGCTGCGTGCGTCCCTCAACACCGGCTGTATCGAGTGCTCCACGAACGATATGATATCGAACACCTGGCAAGTCTTTCACCCTTCCACCTCTAACCAATACTATCGAGTGCTCCTGGAGGTTGTGACCTTCACCGGGGATGTATGCGTTCACCTCGTTGCCGTTAGTCAACCTTACCCTCGCTACTTTTCTCATAGCGGAGTTCGGTTTTTTAGGCGTAGTGGTGTACACACGTGTACAAACACCCCTTCGCTGAGGGCACGAATCCAAAGCAGCCGATTTGCTCTTCTTGGTTATTTTGGCTCTTCCTTTTCGTACTAATTGTGAAATTGTTGGCATAAAATTTCTCTAAAATATTTTAAAACCCTCTTCTTTGAGGGCTGCAAAGGTAGAAATTAAAATGAATAATTCAAATTGCTGACCCTTAAAAATGGGCCGATTTTGAATTTTAATTTTGCATAAGCATGAATTCGATTTTATTTGCGTTAGCTTTAATTGTAATACGGAATCTATTTTGAATTTTCGATCGTTTTTCCTTCTGCTGATAATTTGTGCTCTCTTACCTGAAAAGGCGGAAGCTCAGCGGCTTTATCTCAAGATTTCTGCAAGCGATGAAAGATCGGAACTCGTCCTTGACTCGATCGGGATCAAATCGGTTTTTGACGACAGGTTGAGCATGGACCGTGAACTTGATAGCCTGGCAGGTGTGTTGAACCGAATGGGGTTTATCGAAAACCGTATAGGTTCAGTTCTTAAAATCAATGATTCAACTTATTCAGCAAGGGTCGATTTAAACAGACGTTTTGACACCATATATATATACTACTTAAATACCGGTTTAAATCGAGATGATTTTGAACCATATTTTGAAGATGTCACCGATGAATATATCCTGAGCAAAATTCAGAATATCGAAACAAGGTTAAACGGCCTAAATCGAAAACTGGCTAATCGCGGACAACCTTTTCTTGAACTTCAGCTCATAGATATCAGGAAGAGGGATGACAAAAATCTTCAGGCAGACCTGGTGATCAGAAAAAAGAGATCTCGACGAATAGATAAATTAGTGATCCGGGGTTATGAGAAATTCCCGAAGTCATTTCTAAAGCACCTGCTTCGGATCAGGACAGGCAGTACTTACGACCTTGATGCCATAAGGAGAAAGTCGGAGGAACTTAATAACTTGAGGTTTGCCAATCAGCAACGACCGCCCGAAACTTTATTCACTGCAGATTCCACCACCTTGTATTTCTATCTTGAGAAAACGAAGAGCAACAGTTTTGACGGTTTCCTCGGTTTTGGGAACAACGAGCAGACAAACAAACTGGAATTTGACGGCTACCTGAATCTAAACCTCATCAACAGTCTCAATTTTGGTGAAACACTTCAGCTCAACTATAAGAGTGATGAAAATGATCAGCAAACCCTGAATATCCGCTCTCAGCTTCCTTACTTATTCGGTTCGCCATTGGGAATAGATCTAAATCTGAACATCTTTAAAAAGGACACCACGTTTACAACAGTCAGCCAGTCAGCAGACCTATTCTATGCCCTAAGTCCCAATCAGAACATTTCTGCCGGCATTAGTGCAATACAATCCAATGACCTGCTGAACAGTGGCAGAGAAGACATAGAAGATCTGAGATCCACATTTGTTAATCTCAAATATCAGAAGTTCACAACAAACCGATCTTCCTTGTTATTTCCAATTCCTTTCAGCCTTGAAGCCGGAATCGGATTAGGAAGCAGAAGAAATGACAGCAGCGATGTCAACCAGCAGCGCTATCAACTTAATGTTTCCAAGATCCTGTCGCTGAATGAGAGGAACAGCATCTTTTTAAGGCTACAGTCCTCAGGGCTGATCTCGGATGATTACTTCGATAATGAGCTGCTCCGCTTTGGGGGGATCAACAACATAAGAGGGTTTGAGGAGAACACATTGGTGGCGAGTCTTTTTGGAGTGTTGAATACAGAATACCGATATCAATTGAGCAGCACCATTTATGTACACACTATTATTGATGCAGCATATTTTGAGAACGATTTGATCAAATCGAATGGAAAATTATTCGGATATGGGTTTGGATTCGGATTAATAACCCGAGCAGGCTTGTTCCGATTCAATTATGCCAATGGAAAATTCGATAATCAGAATTTCAAATTGGCCAATTCAAAAATCCACATCAGTTTGAATGCAACCTTTTAATACACCTGCCCGAATGCCCCGTGAATAGGCAAAAAAAAAATTAAATTTTAACCAATAAATATTGTTTTATTAACTTTTTATTATGATTTTTGGCATAGACTAATTCAAATAAATTATAAAATGAAAACAAAGTTTAGTGGAATTTTAACGCTATTACTGGCGTTTGTTGTGCATTTATCCTTTGCACAAAACAAAACGATTTCAGGTACTGTTTCGGATGCGACCGGTCCACTACCTGGGGTTAATATCATAGTTAAAGGTACATCTACAGGTACTCAGACTGACTTCGACGGTAACTATAGCATCAGCGCCGCTGTTGGTGATGTGCTCGTGTACTCCTTTGTTGGTTACACAACTGTTGAACGTACCGTAGGAGCCGCTAACACCATTGACGTGACTCTTGCAGAAGACGCCACCGTACTAGAAGAGGTGATTGTAACTGCACAGGGTATTACGAGAGAGAAAAAATCTCTTGGTTATGCGGTGAGTGAAGTTGGTTCGGAGGATATCGAGCAGCGTACTGAAGGTGATGTTGCCCGTGTACTTTCTGGAAAGGCTTCAGGTGTACAGATCACTTCCCAAAGTGGTACTTCTGGTTCTGCAACGAATGTTGTTATTCGTGGATATAACTCGATTAACACCTCTAACCAGGCTTTATTTGTTGTAGACGGTGTGCCTTTCAGTAGTGATACAAACTCTCAAGGTAACTTCCTTAACGGTAACGTTGGTTCATCTCGTTTCCTGGATCTTGATCCAAACAATATCGAGAGTGTAAACGTACTTAAGGGACTAGCTGCAGCAACACTTTATGGTACTGCTGGACGTAATGGTGTAATCGTAATTACCACCAAGTCTGGTGCTGCCGGTGCTTCTGGGCCGAAAAAGACTGAAATTACAGTAAACCAGTCATACTTCGTAAATGAGATGGCTTCACTTCCTGATTACCAGGATAAGTATGGTGGTGGTTTCGACCAGTCGTTCGGATGGTTCTTCTCTAACTGGGGACCTGCATTTGCTCCAGACGGAGTTGATGGTTACCTGAATGACCCTGCCGGTATTATCCAGCCTGATGGTACAGTGGCCCACCCATACGCTACAAACGTAGTATGTAGTCAGAACCTGAGTCCTATTCTTTGTAACAAATATAGACCGGGTGGAACTCCTGTTCGTTATGCCTGGAGGCCTTACGACAGTGTTGAGAACTTCTTCCGTTCAGGAGGTGTAAGCAATACTTCCGTAAATATCCGTGGAGCAACGAATGACGGTAACCTGTCTTACAACGTTAACTACGGTCACCTGGATGAAACAGGTTTTACACCAGGAAACAAAATTGTACGTAATACTTTATCTGTTGGTGGTCGTGCCAAACTGTCCAATAAGTTTACAGTTCAGGCGTCTCTTAACTTCTCAAGAAACAATGTTGTGTCTCCTCCGGTAGCTGCATCACGTGGTAACGGTACATTGGGATGGTCAACATTCGGTAACGTATTCTTTACTCCAAGAAACGTTGACCTTATGGGTCTTGAGTTTGAAGTGCCTGAAACAGGTGGTAGTGTATACTACCGTAACGGTAACGATATCATCAACCCGCGTTGGTCTGTTAAAAACGCCCAGAACGGTCAGTTGACTAACCGTATTTTCGGTACTGCACAGATCTCATATGATATAATTGAGAACCTGCAGCTGACTTACCGTGCTGGTATTGATTTCTACAACGAAAGAAACAATGCTCAGTCCAACAAGAATGGTGTTAACTTCAACAACGCAGTATTCGGATTCTTGAATACCTGGGATAACAACGTTAGGATCTGGGATCACTATCTCGCTTTAACCGGTGATTTCAACCTGACAAGCGATCAGAAACTCGGTGTTACTTTCACCGCCGGTGCCACTACTCGATCAAGACAGTTCGATCAGCAGGGTGTTGCCAGTTCAGGTCAGATCGTTTTTGGTATCCTCAGACACTTCAATTATCTTACTCAGTCACCAATTCAATTCCTTCAGGAGCGTAATATCCTTGGGGTATTTGGTGATGCTGCATTCGACTACGACGACTTTATTTACTTAACTGTTTCTGCCCGTCAGGATTGGGTATCCAACCTTCCGACAGAAAATAATAGCAAATTCTATCCGAGTATCAGTGCTTCCTTCTTGCCTACAGCGGCTTTTGATGGCCTGAGAACTGATAAAGGATTGAACTATTTGAAGATCCGTGCCGGTCTCGGTCAATCTGCTGGTTTCCCAGAAGGTTACCCAACTGTTGCAACTGCTAACCAAAGTACTCAAGTTGGTGGTGGAGCATCTGGTGGACCAACCGGTATTGTTACAAACTCTATCAGTGACTTCCGTCCTAACCCTGATTTGAAGCCTGAGTTAATCTCAGAATTCGAAGTTGGTTTCGACGCACGTTTCTTGAGTAACAGAGTTAACCTTAACGTGTCATACTTCGACAGAACAACTGAAGACTTGATCGTATTCAAGCCGCTTCCTCCGTCAACCGGATTTACTCAAACTCAAGAGAATATCGGTAAGGTAGAAGGAGATGGTTGGGAAGTTGATCTAGGTGTTGATATCTTCAAGAACGACGGAGATGGATTCAACTGGAATTCACGTGTTAACTTTACTCAAAGTGAGCAAATCGTTACTGAGCAGGACGATGACCAAATCCTTTACGCCGGTTCTACTAACCCGATACTTGGTGCGAACGCAGCAATCCGTGGTGAGCAGCTTGGTGTAATTGTTGGTACTGCCATCGAAAGAGATGCAGATGGTAACTTCCTGGTTGATACTTCAGGTAACTACAGGATTCAGAACAGTGTTACTCTAGATGACGGACGTACTATTACTCCAATCATCGGTAACCCGAACCCTGATTACGTAATGAACTTCATCAATACCTTGTCTTACAAGAACTTTACCCTTGGATTCCAGGTGAGCCATACCAAAGGTGGTGACATAGCTGCATCAACTGTAGCTACACTGCTTGGTCGTGGTCTTATTGTTGAAAACAGAAAGAATACATTCATCCTTCCTGGTGTAAATATCGCAACAGGTCAGGAAAACGTATTACAGATCAACAACTCATCTTACTACTTTAACAACGTATTGTTCGGTCCTAAGGAACTTTCAATATATGATGGTTCAGTTGTGCGTCTGCAGGAAGTATCTTTCAGTTACAGGTTCACTGACAAGTTCCTTGAAAAAACACCATTTGGTGCACTTTCTATCACAGCAAGTGGATTCAACCTATGGTATGATGCTTATAACACTCCGGAGCGCGCTAATTTCGATCCTAACGTTGCTGGTGTAGGTGTTGGTAACGGTCGTGGATTTGATTATCTGAACGGTCCTAGTTCCAAGCGATATGGTTTAAGTATTAAAGCATCGTTCTAATAAAAAAAGTGAATAAGAAGACGCAACCTTTTACAGGTTATAGCATCTCATTAAAAAACACACATAAATCATGAAGAGAATTTATAAATTATTAATCCTGACAGTTCTAGCAACTGGAACGATGTTCTACTCTTGCGAGACTCTTGAATTGGAAGAGCTGGCATCACCTAATGCTCTTGCTGAGGATCAAGCAGATCCAAACCTTCTGTTAAATACGATTCAATTGACTTACAGAAACGCCCTTGATACCTTTAGTTTCGTTGGCGGAGACCTTAGTCGGGTTGAATATATGTTCGGAAGGAATTATTTCAACAATTATGGCCCTAATACCCTTAACGGTCCCTGGGCATCACTTTATAACGTAATGTTACCGGATATCGCGGTAATGGAATCTCTGAACTCAGATGAAACCAATTTGAAGTTTCACCTGGGTGCAGCTAAAACCATGCAGGCTCATGTTATGATGCTTCTGGTTGACTTCCTCGGTGATATCGTTTGGACCGAAGCGTTTAATCCTGAATTCCCTCAACCAACGGTTGATGATGATCAGGCGGTTTACGATGCAGCTCTTGCTGTCCTCGCTGAAGGTAAAAGCTTGTTGCAGGCTGCTCAAACAGATTTCAATAACGGTCAGCTTGTGGTTAACAATATCCTCGATATGTTCTTCGCACAAGGTTCACCTAACGGCTCCAGCATCGCTAAATGGATCCGTTTGAACAACACGATCAAAACTCGTGCTGATCTTACAGTTGGGAACTATACAGCTGTTATCAACGCAACTGATCTGCTCGGTGAAGGAGATGACTTCTATTTCGAATATGGAACCAACGAGTTGAATCCGGATACTCGTCACCCTGATTATGATACTGACTATCGTTCTGATGGTGCTAACATCTATCAGCACAACTGGTTAATGGACCTTATGGTTGGTGACTTCGGTGAATTATCAGCAAACGATGATCCAAGAAGGCGTTATTACTTTTACCGTCAAAACTGGAGAACTCCGGGAAGCTTCGCATTGTTCGAAGATGTGAATGGTTTATTTGGCCCTCCGGGAACAATCTACCTGTCTAACGGTGATGGTAACGGAGAAACACTTCAGTGTTCACTCCAGGAAACTCCAACTCACCTTCAGTTCACTCCGGATGAAGAATATTGGTGCTCAATGCGTCTTGGTTACTGGGGCCGTCATCACGGTAATGATGAAGGTATCCCACCAGACAACTTCCTTCGTACTGCTTCAGGAGTATATCCTGTAGGAGGATCATTTGACGGAATAGCTGATGCATTCCCTTACGTAGGTGTATTTCCAAACCTTGGACAACAAGTTGGACTTGGCCGCGGAGCAGGAGGAGCAGGAATTATCCCGATGCTAATGGCATCATGGGTAGATTTCTGGAAGGCAGAAGCCTATCTCGCAACGGGACAAAATGCCATGGCCAGCACTTATATGGAAGCTGGTATGACAAAGTCAATAAACTTTGTTACCGAGTTCGGTTCGCGTGATGCTACTGGAGATTATGATAATGCACCAACAGCGTCAAGGATTGCTGACTTTATTGAGGATAAAATAGATGAGTTTGACAGTGCACCAACAGAATCTGTCCTGGACGGATTCGGATGGCCAACTACTAAAGGTAAAAAAGACCTTCTGGGTGAACAATACCTTATAGCGTTGTTCGGTGGCGCATATGACGGTTGGAATTACGTTAGACGAAATGGTGGTCCGACCTCTCTTGCGAGAAGTCTTGAAGAAATTCCTGGACCTTTTCCAAGAACACTTCTATATCCAAATAACGAGGCCATCGCCAATTCGAATATCAACCAGCGAACTGACAACAGTACTCTTGTATTCTGGGATTCTGGTGTAACAGGTCCAGCTAATTAATAATAAAGAAAGAAAAAGATGAAAAACATATTAAAAATTCTAACCGCTTTATTAGTAGTTGTGTCCTTTAACGCATGTGAGGATTCTAGCAATACTATTGATGAAGTGTTCAATTACACCACAGGTGCTATCCTGAGAACGATCTCAGTTAATAACGCCACTCTTAACTCCAGTAACCCGGATTCTCAATTCTCCGTTACTGTTGAAGAGCAAGATGAACAAGACGGTGGTCTTTTAGAAAGCGTCGATGTCTTTGCACGAATAAGAGACCTCACGTCTGGCAACGGAACCACTCCGCCCAGCGAAGCTTTCGTAAAGTCTTATCCAGCATCAGAGTTCACGACGGGACCAGTTGGTCTCCCAAGAATAACTGCTGATGTAACTTTTGGTGAAGCTACTGCAGCTATGGGATTATCTCCAGATGACTATGCTCCTGGTGATATTTACGAAATCGAACTTCGTGTAAACCTAACTGATGGTAGAACTTACGGACAATCAAGTGCCGCAGGTATTATTACCGGTGGATTCTTCTCGTCTCCATTCAGGTATAATGCGTTGATCACTTGTTCACCCGAGCCTGGAAGTTACCGTGTAGACATGCAGGACTCCTATGGTGACGGATGGCAAAGTGCCAACGGTATTCTTGTGACTATCGATGACACAGTAATTTCTGTAACCATGCAAAGTTCCTACGCAGGTGGACCTCCATGCTGTGGTTGGACCAGCACTACCGAGTTCGTTGATGTTCCTGTTGGAACACAGACTCTAACTTGGGAGTACACCGGAGATTCATTCCCTGGTGAGGTTACTTTCCAGATCTATGGCCCAGCAAGTGCCGGTACGCCACTTCTTGGTGACTTCGGTCCTGAGCCTACTCCTGGATTACTGCCAGTTACTCTTTGTGCACTGTAATTAATACAATCACATAAATAAAAAAAGAGCTTTCGATTGAAAGCTCTTTTTTTTTATAACCCATTATTGAATTCCATCCTCCCAACCTATGTAATTTGTCCGGCTTTCGTAAATTTGACAGATCAAATATTCCCTCAATGAAATCTTTATCTTTTATCATAAGATTCTTTATACTCCCAGTGGTATTACTTGGTTTTTCATGTAAAAATGAAACCAAAGAAAATATTGAACCGAATAAGCCGGAGAAAGCAGAGGCATTCTCTGATTTCATCAAGATATTACCGGATTCAAGCGGTCTGAAATTCAATAACGAGATCAGGCATGATGTGGCCACCAAATTCAATCTCTTTGATTACGATTACTTCTACAACGGTTCTGGTGTTGGTGTTGAAGACCTGAATAACGACGGACTGAAAGACGTGGTCTTCTGCGGAAACCAGGTTGAAAACCGGATCTTTATCAACAAAGGCGATCTTAAATTTGAAGATATCACATCCACCGCAAATATAAATCAGAATAAATACTGGTCCAGTGGAATAACCTTCGTCGATATAAATAATGATGGATGGATGGATATCTATATTTCCCAGGGAGGACCGTATGATTCCGATAAACGGAAAAATATACTGCTTATAAATAATAAGGATCTAACCTTTAATGAAGCAGCAGCGGAATATGGCCTGGATGACCCGGGAATAAGTACACAGTCTGCTTTTTTCGATTTCGATAAGGATGGTGACCTCGATTGCGTGGTGATGAATGAAAATAATTATTACGGGACCGACCCCGATCGTTTCTACCAGATACTAAGCAATAAAAACCTGCTAAAACAAAATTCGAGTCATCTTTACGAGAATAGGAATGGCAAATTTGTCGATATTACCGAACAAGCCGGTATGCTAAAGCCCACCTTCGGACTTGGCCTTTGTGTAAGCGATATCAACGACGATGGATGGCAGGACATTTATATAGCGAATGACTATTATGTTCCTGATGCCATGTATATCAATAACAGAGATGGAACATTTACTGACCGGATCAAATCATCCACCAACCAGGTTTCATTCTATGGAATGGGCCTGGATATTGCCGACCTCAATAATGATGGCCTTAAAGACATCTTTGTCCTTGATATGGCATCAAGTGACCATATTCGTTCAAAGACCTTAATGGCCTCAATGAACGTACCGAGATTTAACCTTCTGATCGATGATCTTGGGCTGCAGTATCAATATATGTTTAATTCAGTTCACCTGAATATGGTCAATGACCGTTTCGGAAACGTAGCGCAGTTCACCGGAATGGCAAAAACCGACTGGAGCTGGGCCGCACTCATCTTTGACACCAATCATGACGGACTTGAAGATGTATATGTTTCCAACGGCTATCGTCGATATGCCCTGGACAACGACTCCAGAATGAAGGTAGCCAGGGCCCGCCAACAATACGGGGGTAATGTCCCACTTGCTCTCAAGGATCAGATCTATAACGATCTTCCATCAGAAAAACTGCCAAATATCCTTTATAAAAACAAAGGGGAACTGAAATTCGAAGATGTGACCGCAATGTCGGAACTGAATGAGCCCTCCTTTTCCAACGGAGCTGTCTATGCCGACATAGACAATGATGGTGACCTCGATATTCTGGTCAACAATATGGATATGGACAGCTTTCTATTCAGGAACATGACTGTAGAGAATGATAAAGGAAATTATTTAAAGGTAATACCCAATGGAAAACTTTCCGAATCCTTTGCCAAGGTCACCGTATTTTACGAAAATAAGGTCAAAACAAAAGAAGAAAAGCGAGTGCGTGGATATATCTCTGCGGTAGATCCGACTATTCATTTTGGCCTTGGAGATACAGACAAAATAGATAGCGTGGTTGTTAGATGGCCATCCGGCAAACAACAGCTCATTTCTGAAGTAGAATTAAATTCTACCCTTACCATTAATGAGAACGACGCTATTGAATCGGTAAGTCAGCCTGAATCTGCTGATCCGTGGTTGGCAAAGAGTTCAGTTATTAACTTCACCCATGTTGAAAATGAATTCAACGATTTTTACAAGGAAGTATTGCTTCCTTATAAACAATCTACCTTAGGTCCCGGAATCGCGAAGGGGGATGTTAATGGTGACGGCCTCGAAGATCTTTATTTAAGCGGAGCTTTGAACCAGTCGGGGCAACTTTATATTCAAACTGCCAATGGCTTTGTTCCAAAGAATGTTCCTGCATTCCTAAAAGACAAGGATTATGAGGATATGGCAGCTGTTTTTCTTGATCTGGACGGGGATAATGATCAGGATCTTTATGTTGTAAGCGGCGGAAGTGAATTTGTTGAAAGAGCAAAGCAGCTGCAAGATCGTATTTATTTAAATGATGGCAGGGGTCAATTCAGCAGAAAAGAGTCATCAGAGGTCGATAATTATACCATCAGCGGAAAGGCTGTGGCAAAAATTGACTATGATAAAGATGGTGACCTTGATCTTATAGTAGGTAACCGGATCGTTCCTCAGAAATACCCGCTTCATGAACCTTCCATTATCTATGAGAATAACAACGGGTCCCTGAGAAATGTTACCGGTACGGTAGGGCCGGAATTTGAGGACTTTGGAATGGTAAATTCCATCATTACCACCGATTTTGATAATGACGGATGGGATGATTTCATAGTTGTTGGGGAATGGACACACATCGGATTGTTCAGGAACAACGGTGGCAGCTTTAGCGATATCTCGGCACAAAGCGATTTGAACAGCCTGATGGGCTGGTGGTTTGATGTTACCGAAACCGATATGAATAACGATGGCCTCAAGGACTATTATGTTGGTAATGTTGGTAAGAATATCAAGTTCAAGGTTTCACCTGAAAAGCCATTGCGGGTATATGCCGATGATTTTGATGAGAACGGCACTCATGATGTTGTATTGAGCTATAAATATAACGACGTCTTTGTACCGGTTAGAGGCAAGGAATGTTCAACGCAGCAGATGCCTTTTATTTCAGAGAAGATCCCCAGTTATTTTGAATTCGCAAATTCAACACTGGAGGATATATATGGAGAAAAAATACTTACGGCCTATAAACGGGAGGCGACAGAATTCAGGTCTGTGGTGCTTCTGAACAAGGGCGAAGGCCGTTTTGACATTATCCAACTACCGAATATGGTACAATCGATGCCCTCCTTGGACGCCTTAAGCTACGATATGAATAAGGATGGATTTGAAGACCTTGTGGTCATTGGCAATATCTTCCAGACCGAAGTCGAGACGCCGCGATTGGACAATCCGTACGGTCTGATATTGATCTCAAACGGGCAGAACAATTATGAGGTGATTACACCGGACATATCAGGGCTATATATAAATGGGGATGCCAAGGCCATAGAAAAGATATCAATGAATGGAAGAGAATATATTCTTGTTGCCTGTAATAATGGCCCTGTTGAAAGTTTCGAGATAAAACTGACTGAATAACCCATGGACAAGCAATTACAGATTTTTGGTATCAGGGCTGTGATGGAAGCGGTTCAATCGGGCAAATCTCTTGATAAGGTATTTATCCAGAAAGGTCTTCGTGGTCAACTCATTCAGGAACTTGAGCGGTTGTTGCGAAAAGAAGGCATATCTGCTTCTTACGTACCGATTGAAAAGCTGGACAGATTAAGTAAAAAAAACCATCAAGGTATAGTTGCAAGGGTAGCTCCAGTCGAATTCCAGGATCTTGATAATCTTGTCATGAATGCCTTTGAAACAGGTGTAGCACCCCTGTTCCTTGTGCTTGACCAGGTAAGTGATATGAGAAACTTCGGAGCTATTGTGAGAACAGCCGAGTGTACGGGCGTAAATGGTATCATCATATCAAAGCGTGGTGGAGCCTCGATAAGCGGGGACACGATCAAAACCAGTGCCGGTGCCATTTTCAAGGTTCCGGTTTCTAAAGTTGATCATATAAAAGATGCTATTTATCATCTCCAGGCATCTGGAATTAAAGTGATAGCGGCCACCGAGAAGACCGATTCCCTTCTTTATGATCTCGACCTTAAGGAACCATGCGCCATTATTATGGGCTCTGAGGAAAAAGGGATCTCGCCTTCTGTGTTGAAGCTTGTTGATGAGCGTGCCAAGTTGCCATTAAAAGGCGAAATCGGCTCTCTAAATGTGTCTGTTGCCTGTGGAGCTATTTTATACGAGGTGTTGAGGCAGAGGATTTAGTCCTTGTCATTAGGCTTGAAAATATAATTCACCTTGTTTTTGTCGTCCTCTTTTTCAGGATCTATTCCTTCGGGGTTCTCAATGAAATTTCCATTTTCGTCAAAATGCCTGAGGAATGGGTCGTCTTCCTCTCGATATTCATCGGTCTCCCAATAATAACGTTTTGGTTGAGCTATCGACTTCCTGAAATATAGCGCGAACAGAAATCCAACAATCAGGCCAGACAAATGGCCTTCCCATGACATCTGCTCTTTTACAGGGAATACATACCAGATCATGCTCCCATAGAGAAAGATCACCACAAATGACAAGGCTATCAGTCTCATGTTACGTGAAAAGATTCCCTTGAAAAGGGTAAAGCTCATCAATACATAAATCAGTCCGCTGGCGCCGATATGATTTGCCGGTCTACCGATGAACCAGGTTAGAAGTCCGGAAAACAAAATCCCGTAGACGATGATCTTCCAGGAGATCCTATGGTAGAAATAGAAGATTGCTGCAGAAAGAACCATAAGCGGAATGGAATTGTGGTAAAGGTGCTCCATATCGGAATGGATAAATGGGCTGAATACGATTCCCCTCAACCCTGATAGCGTTCTCGGGTAAATACCCAAATCATTGAGGTGAAATCCAAAGCGGACCTCAGCCCAGAAAACGATCCATATGATCAGGACGAAAAGTACGGGATAGCCCACAACCCCGGTTGAAAATTTAAACGGTTCCTGCTCCATTACAGCCTAAATATATCAAAATGTTATCCAATTCCCTTTTTCCTGCTGAATTGTCAGTAGATAACAGTCAATTCCTTTATTTTTATAACATGAATGTACCCCTGGCAGAACGAATGCGCCCAAGGTCGCTGGATGAATTCCTAAGCCAGGACCATTTGGTTGGTCCGAAAGGTGCTCTTATTCCCCATGTCAGGCAGGGCTTGATCCCATCCATGATCTTTTGGGGTCCACCAGGAACCGGAAAGACCACTCTGGCCCAGATCATTGCTGAAGAAACCGGGCGTCCTTTTTACACTTTAAGTGCGATTAGTTCTGGTGTGAGAGATGTCAGGGATGTGATTGAAAAAGCAAAGAAAAGTGACGGCCTGTTCACCACTCAGAACCCCATACTCTTCATTGATGAGATCCACCGGTTCAGTAAATCCCAGCAGGATTCCTTGCTACAGGCTGTGGAAAAAGGTTGGATCACCCTAATAGGAGCAACAACCGAGAATCCCAGTTTTGAAGTCATTCCGGCCTTGTTGTCCCGTTGCCAGGTATATGTGCTTCATGTGTTTGATAAAAAGGATTTGGAAGCCCTTCTGAAAAGGGCGATGAAAAACGATCCTGTCCTTTCGGGAAAGACCATCATACTTAAGGAAACCGATGCCCTGTTGCGGCTTTCAGGAGGAGATGCGCGCAAATTACTCAATGCTTTTGAACTGATAGTAAACGCATTGGGTGGGCAAAAGGTCATGATAACCAACGAGGCTGTCATGCAGCACGTTCAGAAGAATACCGTGCTTTACGATAAGACCGGAGAACAGCATTACGATATTATTTCCGCCTTCATCAAGTCGATCAGGGGAAGTGATCCGAATGCTGCTGTTTATTGGCTGGCCAGAATGATTGAGGGAGGAGAAGATCTTAAATTCATAGCCCGTCGGATGCTTATTTTGGCCAGTGAGGATATAGGCAACGCGAATCCTAATGCATTAGTACTGGCAAATAGTACATTTCAGGCCGTAAGCAGCATAGGCTACCCCGAATCACGCATCATTCTCAGTCAATGCGCAACCTACCTGGCCTGTTCGCCAAAGAGCAACGCCTCCTATAATGCGATTAAGGCTGCTCAGCAAACCGTCCAGAAAAGCGGCGATCTCAGCGTTCCGCTTTCCATCAGGAATGCGCCGACAAAGCTGATGAAAGAACTGGGGTACGGCAAAGACTATCAATATGCCCATGATTACGAAGGGAGTTTTGTGGAACACGAATTTCTACCCGATGAGATTTCGAACACCACTTTCTACAAACCTGGAAATAACAAGCGTGAACTGGCTATGAAAGAATTCCTTAAAAACCGATGGAAGGATAAATACGATTATTGAAATCTAAGGTCGATCTCTTTTACAAGCTGGTTATCATCAGTAGTTTTGGAATGAAACCATTTACCCCCCTCCTTAAAAACAATGGCATTGGCATCTTTAACCAGGTACAGGTTTTCACGTCCGGAAGGGATAAGGATCATGAGTTCCGTATTGTTAATATCCGAGACTGTAAGTTGGTTAGACTCGGCTTTCCTTGTGGCGAAAAGCACGGGAATTGATGGTTTCCCGTTTTTGATTTGAACTTCAGAATCTGTAACCTTCTCATCCTCCTTAATCTTGGCTTCTTTCTCTTCCCTGCTCTCCTTCAAGATCTTTATTTCATCTTTCAATTTCTTGATCTCATCCTGCTGGGCCTTGCTTTCTTCAGAATCGTTTCCTTGTGATACAACCCTTTCATTAGGGATATAACGATAATCCAATTCGGAAAAGGACTCAAAGCTCTTCCTGATAGCCATTTCATAAGCTCTGTCGAAATCTTTTAACTTGGTTGAGCCTTCTTCTGAAGTATATACCACATTGTTCTCACAATCCCTCAAAATAACCTGGGCTTTTGTGCGAAGGGCGCCGGTTGCCTTAACTTCCGAGGTCATTGCCAGGCAATAATTGGCTTTAAGGTCAGAAGGCAGGGGTTCTCCTTCAAGGATAGCATTAAAACCATGTTTGTCGAACAGGAATTTAACCAGCCTGTTCAGGTTATATTCGTTCGGTTCATTTTGAAAATGAAATTGCTTTTCAACAATAACATACTTATAATCAGATAATTTAACCTGGGAAAGCGCGAACTGCAGACCAAAGCTAAGGGCAAGAAAAAATAAAATCAGTCTTTTCATTTCAATTCATTCTTTTTAAAGATTACAAATATAGTTTTTCGTCATTATAAATACCTCTTGATCTCAACGAGGTTATCAACGGTCTTAATGCCGTTATCTATTTTCTCCTTATGATAATTAAAGCAGATCACATCGAAACCCTGGTCCAGAGCCCCGAGAATGTCGGCCTCGTAATTGTCACCTATCATTATGCTTTCTGAGGCCATTGCCCCGGCCATATCCAGGGCATGATTAAATATTTTCGGATTTGGTTTCTTAGCGCCAACCATTTCAGAATTTGTTACGGTCTTGAAATAATGGTCGATGTTGGCCTTGTTGAGTTTCCCTTGCTGAACTTCCTTGAACCCGTTGGTGATGATATGCAACTCGTATTTTGGTTTCAGGTAATCGAGGATCTCAAAGGCCCCCTCAAAAAGATAATTGAAGGTGGTGAGATTATCGATATAATCTTCTGACAACCTGTGAATCATGGAAGTTTTTATATGCATGCCGAGCTTTTCAAATGTATCATTTAAACGACGGAAACGCAGTGAGGGCTTGTCTATCTTGTCTTCGCGATATAGCTTCCAATAAGCCAGATTCAATGGCTCATAAATCTCAAGAAAACTTTCCAGGTCTATTTCTATTGCATTCTTATGAAAAATCTTCTCAAAGGTAAGAGCAGAATTCTTATCAAAATCCCAAAGGGTGTGATCAAGATCGAAAAAAACATGTCTGAGTCCGTTATTCAACATGCATTGAATTTAGGGTTTGATTGAATAATTCACGAAATCCGTGCCATCTCTCAAAATCGCTGAAAGAGTAGTTGTGAAAAACAGGTACAAAGGTACCATTTACACGCTTAACTTCATCTATCATTTTCTGAAGAGCCTCTTTTTTATCAAGTAAAGAGGCATGTTTTAACAAAATGTAATCGAGGATATTATAGGAATTGATCAGTAAAGGGGTCTGTACCTCGTAATCTATATCATAAAAGAGAAAAGGTGTGCATGTTCCGGCTCTGAACCCGGGTTCATTGACATAACCCATAGTGTAGTCCTCATCTATTTCCAATTCAACCAGGGAACGGTAAGCATCAGGGAGATTGAGCTTGGAAAAGGAATTCCTGGACATTTCAAGATCGGTTTTTATAATCGATTCCAACTTGTTCTTCTCGCGTTTCAGGATATCGAAATTGCTCAAAGCAAAAAAGGACGCCTTGAGACCAACCTTGCAATAATCTGACACCGATTTTATAAGTGATACGAATTTCTTCCTGTTGATGCTGATGTTTTTATCATAGGTTGAATAGTTTCCGATAAGAAAAAAGACCCTGAATTTTTCGTCGCACTGTTGCTGTCTGTTGATGATCCAGTTAAAGGTGTCATAGGGATCTTTTTTGAAACTGAACAACACAAGATATCTTTGATACAGTCGCTTGAACTTAAGGTGGAAAATGTCATTAAACGTACCTCCAATGGTCCTCAAAGTCCCTTTATGACTGAAATAGTATGCCATGGGAACATCAATAACCGGCCTGACCCTGAATGCCCGCTCTTCGAATTTATAATCCGGGAATTTATCGGCCAGTGCTTCCCGGAACTTATAGGCCCAGATATCGACTACCGGCTGATGTAAAAAACCATGCTGGTGAGCGAGGCTGTCTTCTGCCATAAAACGGCCGAATTCATCCTGTACATGGGGCAGATATTCCTCATAACGGCTAAGCAAGTAAAATGAGGCCGCAAAAATATCGAAGGGAATGCTGCTTTTATCCCCGACGTGAAAGAAACACTTGGTCTCCTCCCATTCCTGGACAGAGATTTCAACGTCTGATAATCCCTGTTCGAACAAAATCTGATGGCTTCTCACAAAAAACTCGCTGCCCAGGGGCTGCAATGTATATGACATCTTCAAGCTATCGTGAGATATAAAAGCCTCTACCTTGGAGGTAAACTCCACCCTTATATTGAGTATCCGCGTACACACCTGTTTAAAGATGTATTTCAGACGGGGAGATATGCTATGGGTATATACAAGTAACATCAAAGAAGCCCTTCATCGGCAAAGCTAAAATAAGCCTTTTCGGCAATGATAACATGATCCAGAACCTTTAAATCCATACTCGAGCAGGCGGTTTTAAGTTTGTCGGTCAGGTGTTTATCGGCCGAACTCGGTTTTAATGTTCCGGAGGGATGGTTATGAACGAGGATGAGGGCTGTAGATCGATAATCCAGGGCATGCTTGAGGACTAACCTGACATCAACTAGGGTTCCGGTTATCCCGCCTTTGCTCAACTGTATTTTTTGTATTAACCTATTGGAATTATTCAGGTATAATATCCAGAATTCCTCGTGATTCAAATCGGCCATTATGGGCTTCATGACATCATAAACATCGGTGCTGGACCTGATGGGTTCGTTTGGTACATGCGCATCCTTTTCCCGTCGCCTGCTGATCTCAAAAGCCGCCGATATTATCACCGATTTGGCCTGTCCAATTCCATCGAATCGCATTAATTCCTGTGGTGTTAATTTACTCAATTCCGCAAGTGAATTATTTACACTCGCCATTATACGCTTTCCGAGCTGGACTGCTGTTTCATCCCTGCTGCCCGATCCTATCAACAAGGCCAAAAGTTCAGAGTTACTCAACAACCTCGCCCCTTTATTGAGCAATTTCTCTCGTGGCCTGTCATCTGCAGACCATCTCTTTATCGGAATAGAACCTTTTGCAGGTTTCATATTATCCATTTTGTGTAACTTTCACTGGCCTGCAAATTACAAAATATGGAGAATATTTTCGATAAACACGTCACAGATTCTATCAAAACCCGGTTGTCTAAACTCAGGAATGAATCGAAACCGCGATGGGGTAAAATGAATGCCGGCCAGATGCTCCGTCACTGCCAGGCACCATTGAATATAGTGCTGCAAAAAAACACCTACAACTTAAAACCGAACTGGTTTGCACGCACCTTCTTCAAAAGGAGCATGTACAGCGATGCCTTGTGGTGGAAAAATATGCCAACCATTAAATCGTTTAGGGAAACTGAAGACCGGGATTTTGACCGTGAATATGAATCGTTAATGAATTTGCTGGAAGAACTCGAATCGAAGAAGGACGATGACCACTGGCCGGCACATCCCGTTTTCGGAAAACTGACCAGAACGCAGTGGGGAAAAATGCAGTTCAAGCATCTGGATCATCATCTCAGACAATTTGGTCTTTAAAAACATATGAAATATCCTCCTCCACATCACCAGGATAACAGTCGGGACCACATGATAGAGGTAATTAAGCAATACCCTCTGGCGACTATCATTTCGGTAAAAGACAACGAACCAATAATTACCCACTTACCCCTGATATACAGGAAAGATGGTAAGCTAATCGGTCATATTGATATTTATAATCCCCAGGCAGAATTGTTACAGAACAACCATCCGATTACGGTCATATTCCAGGGGCCTCAATGCTACATCTCACCCACCGTTTATGGAACCACCCAATTACCAACCTGGAATTACATCCGAGTTCATTTAAAGGGTTCAGTGGAAAAAATTGAAAACCGGGAGGCACTAAGGCTGTCTCTGATAAAAATGACCGAATTCCTGGAAGCTCCAGATAATAAATATGTCCTGGAGCCCGATAATACACAAATGGAAAAGGCCTTGGATTATATCAAAATGTTCGAGATTTCCATTTCTGAATGGGAGGGGAAATTCAAACTTTCCCAAGACAAAAGCCGGTCTGACATCGAAAAGGCAAGGGACGAATTGATAAATAAGGAAAAAGAATCGATCCGCGATTTCCTGGACCGCGTATTCAGACAGCAAGGTCTTTGAGATCATCCCAGTCCAAGCCACCATAATTCCCTGAACTCATAAACAACAATACCCTGTTATTCAAGTTCAGCCCGAATACGAATTCCCTGAATTCATCAGGATCAGTAAACACCAGGACATCATCCCGGTTAAGGGCTTCCTCTATTTGTGACTTTTCGATGGGTTCAAGTTTTTTGATCTCAACTGCGCGAGGCGAATAAAAAACCACTGCTGTATCTGCTGCATCCAGGGCTCCCCTGTATTCACTGAGAAATGCCGGGTTTAAACTGCTGTACGTATGCAACTCGAGGCAAGCGATCAGTTCACGTTCGGGGGTCTGCGCCTTTACGGCTTCGGTTGTGGCCTTTACTTTGCTTGGTGAGTGGGCAAAATCCTTGTAGATATCTGAAGAATTTCCGGAAGCCACTCTTTCCAGACGCTTGCTGGCTCCTTTAAAGCTCGATATGGCTTCGAAGAAATCCTCTTCATCAACTCCCATCTGCTGGCATATCCACTTGGCACCCATGAGGTTGTTCAGGTTATGGGCTCCGAAGATCTCCAACGGCATCATTCCATCCGGAGTCTGCAGATAGGTGGTACCCTCAATGATCTCATATTCAGGGGTAGCGTATGGAAACTTTCTAATGGTATTCTTAGTGTCCGCAACCAGTTTTTTAAGAATTTCATCTTCCTCGTTAAAAGTTATGCTCCCCCCTTTTACTATCTCGTCGATGAATATCCTGAATTGGTCTGTATAATTCTCGAAGGATGGGAAGACATTTATATGATCCCATGCAATCCCGCTCAACAATGCTATATTGGGTTTATACAGATGAAACTTCGGTCGCCTGTCCAGAGCTGAGCTCAAATATTCATCCCCTTCAAGAACCATGAAATCGTTATGATCAGTGAGCTTAACCATTACATCAAATCCGTCGAGCTGGGCCCCAACCATAAAATCAACATCCTTTCCGAAGTAGTTCATCACATGAAGGATCATTGAAGTGATAGTGGTTTTCCCATGGCTGCCTCCAATTACGACCCGGGTTTTATTCCTGGACTGTTCATATAGAAATTCCGGATAGGAATAAATGGTCAAATCCAGTTCCTGTGCTCTTATCAATTCGGGATTGTTTTTTTTGGCGTGCATACCAAGAACCACCGCATCGATCTCTCCACTGATGTTCTCCGGAAACCAGCCCAGCTTTTCAGGATGCAACCCAAGAGCTTTCAGCCTTGATCTTGACGGTTCATAGATCTCGTCATCACTGCCGGTTACCTTATATCCCTTATGATGCAGGGCGATGGCCAGGTTATGCATGGCCGAACCGCCTATCGCGATAAAATGAATATGCATGAATATCTTAAATCGGAGACAAAGATATCAATTTAAGGTCATTTTATTCAAGGATTGGATTTCTTGCAAGTCCGTTGAATAACGCCGCCTTTGTTCCAAAGAAATCATTCAGCAGATCGATCGCTTTCAGCCTGGCTTCGATCAATTTCGTTTCCCTGGAATTCACCAGGAATAGTGAGCTTTCCCCTATTCCGAACTTGCGCTCCTCGGCCTGAAGTAACCTCTGGTAATCCTGAACCATCTTATCATTGATCGTCAATTGCTGAGAATATGACCGGGCGGCATTCTCCAATGCGGCAAGCTTGTTTCGTATCTGGATTTCAGTAGAGTTGATCTCAAACTGCAGATCCTGCAGTTTAAGCTTCGCCAGTTTAAGGTCTCCACGCTGTTTTCTGAGGAATAAGGGAAAGGCAAGCCTTAAGGCACTTTTATAGTTAGCTGTATTGAAACTGTTTATTTCCCTTGGGGTCTCTGAAAGGAAATTATATTTCAAATCAACTTGTGGAAGCAACATATTTGCCTTAAGTCTGCGGTCTACTTCCAGGCTCTTATACTTCAGATTCAGCGACTGTATTTTAGGGTGCTCGGCAAGGGTGAAATCTGCGGTCGAAAAATCATCGATCTCCAAAATTTCATCAACGCTTTCTGCCCTCTCTATTCTAGGCAGGACGTCTTCCCTCAAATCAACCGGGATATTGTTCTCCAACCACAGGAAGGTAGAAGCCATAAGGCGTGATTTAACCAATTCAAGACGGGCTTTCTCAAGGTTCAGCTTTCTGCTGTTCATGGCAATGGAGGCCTCTACTGAATCAATTGCAGCACGGTCTCCCACTTCTACTGCACGCACAACCGCCCTGTAGCGAAATTCAGCATTCCGAAGGAAATTCTCATAAACCCTGACCTGCGACGAGCTTCGAAGCCAGTCGAAATAAGCAAGTGCTGCCTGGAACAGTACCTCATTTACCAAAAGATCTCTATCGGCCTGTGCCTGTCTTCTGAACAATTTGGCTTGTTTTAAAGCAGCCATGCGCTTGTTTATAAGCAGACCCTGTGCCAGGGACACCGAAACCCCTGCATTATATAATCCATCATCTGGAAGACTTGCCTCCGGATTCAGGAAAGCTCCGTCGGTCTGCTCAAAATTAGCCTGAAACTCTATTCCGTACCAGGTAGGTAACTTAAATGTCGCGTTTAACCTGTCATAATAGGTAGTACTCTGGAAAGCCTTCCTGTCGAAGTCAACCTCGAGTTTTGGATCAAATCCTCCCCTCGCTCTTAACAGGGCCGCTTGCCCTTCTTCGATTACCAATGAGGCTTGCTTAACCAAAGGGTGAAAGGTCTTTACCATCCCCATGTACTCCTCGAAGTTCAGGTACTCGGCCTGACGTTCCTGAGCAATTCCCAGGGATGCGGCAAATAATGTCAATATTAAAAACCAGGATCTCATTTCGCGCTTTTATCGGTTTGAGCCATTTCTGGACTGTAGTAGTTGGGTGGAAATCCATTGAGTTTACGCCATAGCTCAAACCAAATGGGAACATCGTCAAGCAGGGCTATTGTTCTTGCTCCTGAGCCAACCCTGATGGCCTCCGGCCACTCATGATCGGTTTTATCAGGTGCCAGGAGAATCCGGTACTTGCCATTATCACTTATAAAATTCTCAATTGCCACCACTTCGGCTCCGTAGGTTCCGTAGGACACATTGGGCCAGCCACTGAAAATTATTGCAGGCCAGCCATCGAACTGAACCCTCACCTTCTCACCGATATGTATCAGCGGTAAGTCTATGGGTTCAACAAAGGTTTCAACAGCAAGATCATATCCATCAGGCATAATACTGACCAGGCGGTCACCCTCTTTAAAGGTCATCCCGATACCACCCATAAGAGCTTTATTAATAAAGCCATCCTGAGGCGCGGCAACAAATTTTAACCTATTCCGAATTTCATAATTGGAATACTCATTTTGTAATTTGCTCACCTGAGCTTCGCTGTCGAATCTACTTGATTGGGCAGTAAATTTATCACTCTGAGCCTTCGAGATCTTATCCGCATAGGAAGCCCCTAATCTTAAAATTTCCATTTCCGAATTCATCAGCTCATTCCTGCTCGTCATAAGTTTGTTCTCCTGTGAAACGAGCTTAGCCTGGGTCTCCTGTAACTTCAATCTTTTGTCCTCGACTTCTCTGACTGCTTTAAGGCCTTCCTCCTGTAAGGACAGTGTCCGGTTATACTGGAGCTCTGCTATATTCAAATTAGTTTTCGCTGCCTCCAGGTCAATACTATCGCTCTGTACCTTTAATCGGGCCTGAATCAGTTTATTCTCAGCCTGCTTCAGTTTGAGATCACGATCCTTGTACAAGGCATTGATCTGTCTGTCGAGAGCTTTTGCCTTCTCATCATAGGAGGTCACAGCCTGTGCTTTGGCCTTGATCTGCTCCCCCGTACGCGCAACAAGTTCGGGGTCGAAATACTCGCTTTTCACCTCAGAGATTTTCATGATGGTATCTCCTTTCCTGACGTAATCACCCTCTTTTACAAACCACTGCTCTATCCTTCCGGGAATTGGCGATTGTATAGCCTGTGGCCTTTGATCGGGTTTAAGGGTTGTTACCTGACCCCTACCCGTGATATTCTGAGTCCAGGGCAGGAAAAGAATGATGACAAGGATAATTGCAAAAGATGCCAGAAATCGATTGAAGTACTTGGAGTAGCGGTCGATGAAGACCCTTTTGAAACTTTCAAATTCCTCCAGCTTCACCGAAGTATTGAGTTTATTATGTGAAATATTTAGCATTTTCTAACTTTTAAGAATTAACGATTTTCCCCTCTTTCAGGGTTATTGCCCTGTGACAGAATTTTGTCCATCGATCGTTCATACTCACCACTATAAGGGTCCAGGGTACATCATCACGTGTTAATGCATTCATGATACCCTCAGTCTCGGTCTTTTCGAACTGATCGAGAGAATCCTCCAGGATCAATAGTTTCGGACGTCTTACGATCGCCCTTGCCAAAATGATCTTCTTAGCGACGGAATATGATATTTGTTTACCCTCAGGGTATAGAAACGTATTCAGACCTTTCGATTGCTCCTTTACAAAATTGATCAGGCCAACCTGCTCCATCGCCCAGTAAATATCATCGTCTGAAATAGCGCTATCACCAAAGGTTATGTTTTCCCTGATCGTTCCTTCGAATGGGGTTTCTTCTGAGAGGGATAAACCAACCTGAGCGCGGTAATGGTTGAGCTGAATGCTTTCTATGGCACGTCCATCAACAAAAATTCTTCCACTGGTGGGCTCAATCACACCAGCTATCAACCTTAGCAAGCTCGACTTACCTGAACCACTCTCACCCCTGATCAGGATTTTACCACCTGCATTTATCTTCAGGTTGATATCGCTTAAAATTCTTTTGTCCCTGCCAGGTACGCTGTACTCAACATCCTTGAGTTCGATTGTGAATTCAGGCCTGAGATCCGGGGTTTCACCATCTGTAGGCTCAAGATCCTTATCTACGACCTGGCCAAGTTTTTCAAGGGATGTCAGGACGTCATAGAACGACTCTAATCCGAGGATCAGCTTTTCCACAGAGTTGATAACCAGGATTATGATAATTTCTGCGGCCACAAACTGACCGATATTCATTTCCTGGTTCAAAACAAGGGCTCCACCTATGATGAGCAGACCAGCGGTGACAATAACCTTAAAACCGATCATCTGGGAGAATTGTATCATCAGGATCTTGAAGTGGCTCTCGCGGGCTTCAAGATATTCAGAGACCAACTGATCGTTCTTGCTTATGGCCAAATTGGTCTTACCTGACAACTTAAAACTTACCATCGCTCTCGCAACCTCCTGGATCCAGTGGGCTACGCGGTATTTATTCCTCGACTCTTCAAGACTGGTCTGCATACCCCGCCTTGCGGTATATTTGAACACCAGGTATATAAGCAACAAAAGGAGTATTCCGAAGATTATAAAGAACGGATGGTAAAACGACAACAGAAGCAATGCGAAGATCACCTGTAAGCCGGCCGCCGGCACATCCACAAGAATCTTTGCCAAACCTTTCTGTACGCTTAAAGTATCGAAAAAACGATTTGCAAGCTCGGGCGGGTAAAGATTTCTCAACTGATTGGTCTTGATCTTGGGAAATCTGTAGGTAAACTCGAACGAAGCCCTTGTAAAAATGCGCTGTTGAATACTCTCAATAATCCTGAGCTGCATCAACTGAAGAATTCCGGCAAAGGCTACCCCTACAGTCACTACTATAACAAGGATGATCCATGATGTCGATATCTGGGCACCCTGGATCAGGTTAATGATGGCTTGTATCCCAAGCGGAAGCGTAAGGGCAACAAGGCCGGAAAAGATGGCATAATAAAACACCTGTAAAATATCCCGGCGCTCGAGCTGTAAAATACCAACAAATCGCTGCCAAGGTGAAAGCTTATTCGGGTTCATGGTTTAATGCTTTTCAGGGTTAAGAAAACAAAAAAATCAGCCGGGCTTGTTTTTTCACTGCAGTCTGTTATGGATTTAAAATGATCCTTTAAGAAATGCTGGTGCAATGATCCTTCAATAATGGTGCTTGCCAGGCTGGAGGGAAAAGGATAATCCTTGTTAACATCAAGAATCATTTCCTTTATCCGGCTAACCAATCGCTTGTAAATGACAAAATAGCCTTCCTTATTTTCTGTATCCACCTCCTTTGTCAGGTAGGATTTGGAATATTCGTTAATAACGATCTTGCTCAGGGCCACTTCGTCTATATGAGTAATGGTTGCGTCCTCCTTGATCTCTCTTGTTACCATTTCAATCGCTTTGCGAAGGCGAAGTTCTTTATCTTCTAAACTATGGGTTGCGAACACTAACTGATACTCGATCCATGCCCAGTACCAGGTGGTCAGGTATAACAACATCTTATGCTTGTTCTCAAAATACCTGTAAATTGAACTCTCATTAGACCCGATGCGGTTTCCAAGTTTCTTAAAGGTAAAATCATCGAATCCGATCTCATTTATAAGCCGGATTCCTTCACCTATTATTCGCTTGCCTAAATCTGAAGATTCCGGATCTTTTATAAAGATCTTGTCTGGAACCTGGATCTTTAAATTTGATAGTAAATTTATCATACTAAAATATTTACGGTTGCAAATATAATAGTATTACTATTAAT
>JBFKFP010000020.1:0-26094 GCA_041618535.1 Flavobacteriaceae bacterium | reverse complement strand
TCAAGCTACAGGCATTCCTGAACAATTCACGACCGAGATTGTATTTTTCTATTTCTTTACTGACCGCTTGTTTAAACTGGGTTTCCCATATGATATCGCTTCTCAGCCTTTGGATGAATAAGTTAACATCACTTACATCTTTATAGTCGATATATCCAACTTTACTGAGGTCATATTCACATTCCAGGCAACGAATCCCGGCTTTAACGGCAGCTTTAAAATTCTTTGCCTTTTTGATATCCAGGACTCTGATCCTGTCAGGGTTTTCAGTCATCAACGCATTGAGCATCTTAAGGGTTTCGTCATCACTGCCATTGTTTATGAGGCAAAATTTAACTTCATTATGTATTCGAAACAATTCTAAAATTGAATTCGTTTTTAAATCATTTTCATTATTCAGAAAAACAATAACAATTCCGTAGGTCATTATATTTGGTTTAATTGGTTAAGTAAGGGTCACTGGTTCATGCTGATTTGAATCCTTTTTAAAAAATCGCGGTGAAATTGAGTAATTCCATGCAATATTCATCAACTGGAATCCAATTTTCAGGGAGTCTTTAAAGGACAGCTTCGATCCGTCTGCATGAATCCACCTGTTAAGCGGACGCTCACAGATTAACTGGTTAGCTTTCTCAACGCCAACCTCATTTTTGAGACGCATAAATATTTCAACATCGAACAACCATCTGGTGATAAAGGCATCAGAGAACAATTGTTGCACACTATCCCTTCTGAAGATTTTAGCTCCACACTGGGTGTCTTTAAAATCCATTGACAAAATGGTCCTGATCATCAGGTTAATGGTCTTACTGATCAAGGCCCTTGCCGATTCTTTGGTGATATTTGCGCCCATCCTCGAAATCCTGGAGCCACTCACAATTTTAAAATCTGATTCCTCGATGGTTTGCACCAGCAATTCAAAGTCCTGGAAATCTGTAGACAGGTCGGCATCAAGGAAACCGATATAATCGAGTTCGGTTTTCTTTGACAGGTAGAGCATTCCTCTTCTGACAGCCTCTGCCTTTCCACCATTTACCACACAATCATAAACTGAGATGTAGTTCTCACGTCCCTTCCTTATCGCGTTAAGAACGTCCAGCGTATTATCTGTACTACCGTCATTCACGAAGCAAAGATGATAACCGGAATTCGCATTGACGAAGTCGATAAATGATTTGCTCAAAAGCCTGTCCTCTTCATTATAACACGGTATAACCACCCCAACACAACGGTGCTGAATCAGGATATTTGATGAAGAGACCGACTTCGGCTTTACTACCGGATCACCCAGAATGCGTTTCACACGGGCACAGATCTCATTGAGGCTCAAAGGCTTCTTCATGTAATCGGTTACACCCAATTCAAATCCCTGAAGGATAATGTCATCATTTGTGTTCCCAGAGAGAACCATAATGGGCGTTTCTTTGTTAGTCTCACGGATAGATTTTATCATATCCAATCCGTTCATTCCCGGCATATTTATATCTATAATGAGTAAATCTGGGGTGCTGTTTTCGAAGATCTTTAATCCCTTTAAAGGATCTGTTTCGATCAGGATATCGTATCCCATTTCCTTGAGTCGTTTTTCGATAGGAAGCAAAACAAGTTGCTGATCGTCGATTGCTAAAATTTTCATGATTTTTAGGTTTTATTGTGGTTCAAAAGTACCATAACCCATTACCCGATTTTATTTATTTAGACCAATCCCCCCTTTAGTGTCGACGAATGGACATTTCCACAAGATGATAATTCTTATATGGCCTTGCGATTTTGACTATCTTTAAACCATTCATAGAGTACAGGATTGAAAACCACTAATAAGTTTCTGATTACAGCCCTATTATTGGGAGTCGCGTTTCACGGGGCCTCTATTTTCTTCACCCTTGAATCTACCTATGACGCCCTGATCCATTTATTTTTCGGCAACCATTATGCTGAGAATTGGTTTGAACCCTGGAATTATAAATGGTATACCGGCTTTACCGTTATGAGTTATCCTCCTCTGGTGCATCAGAGCATTGCCCTATTATCATTTATAGGCGGTCTGAAATTCGGGCTTTTTGCTGTCGCCATAATAGCTGTAGTACTTTTTATCACCGGAGTTTACCGCTTTTCGCTTCTTCTGACAGGTAGCAGGACCATCGCCGGTTACGCATCTGTGCTCTGTGTGTTTTCATCCTCCTTTGTTGAAACAATGCACCTGTTCGGGCAATTACCAAGCATAGTCGGAATTTCAGTGCTGATGCATGCACTTCCTGAAATTTATCTCTGGTTATACACGGGGAAATGGCGTTATTATTTTACCTCCCTGTCCCTGATTTCGGTTACGGTTACTTCCCATCATGTCACACCCATATTCGGAATGGTCTTATTCATTTTTCCATTGATAGGAATGGCGATCATAGACAAGGCGAATGAAGGATTGGACAAGGACCGTCAGCTTAGCCTGAGGATCTTTATCAGAACCTTCATTAAAATGCTGAGAAGGATAATCGGATTCGGGATGTCATCACTGGCAATCATTATCTTCTGTATACTGCCTTATTGGATAAACACCAAGAACAACCCGATTACCCAGGTACCCATCCCGCATGGCTCTCGCGACAGTTTTATCGAGGTGACCTCCTCCGGCCTTGTGTTTTTCCTTATTCCGTGGGGAGTATTATTGATCTTATTGCCGTATATCTTCTATCGCTATTACAGCAGGCGTTATATTTTCTTCGGACTTTCCTTTAGCCTGCTTACCTTACTGGGAACAGGAGGCACGACCCCCATACCCAAAATGATCCTAGGGGAAAATGCATTTAACATTCTAACCCTCGACCGTTTTACACTCTGGGCATCCATCATGGCCCTGCCGATGTTTGGTGAATTTGTGTATCGGTTTGCGGAAGGCGATTTGAAGCAATCCCTTCAAAGACGCTTTGGTGCGGTTTTCCACAGATTGAGTGGCGGAATATTGGCTGCCCTTTTTATTTTCATGACTGTATTTACACTAAGCCTCGGATATTTCAGGCCATCCCAGCCAGACAAGATAAAGATGCTCCCAATAGTGAACTTCCTCAACCAGGATGAGCACTACAAATGGCGCTACCTGCCATTGGGTTTCGGTGATCAAATGGCCTGGCTTTCAGCTCAGACCAATGCTATGACGGTTGATGGTAATTATCACTCGGCCCGGCGTTTGCCAGAGTTGACTTCCCGGGCTATAGAAAGACTTGAGAATTCGAAGTTCAAAGGAATTGAGGGCATTGGCTCCCTCCAGCAGTTCCTGACAGTCCCTGAAAAGTACAACCTGAAATATATATTCTCCAACGATAAATTCTACGATCCCATTCTTTTTTATTGTGGCTGGCAACGTCTTCAGCAACTTGAAAACGGGATCATGGTCTGGGAGAAGATCAATGTGCCGCCACTAAGAAAAATACTCCCCCGGGATCATTTTCCGAGATATCAATCTGTGATCTGGGGAGTGGTGCCGCTTGCAACAGTCATCCTCGCTTTTTTACTCAATGTTCAAATACTCCTTATCCGGATGCTGAAATTGCCCGGGCCGGAGGAAATGCCATACCTTGATTCACGAATTGAATTCAATTCTTTCCCGCTTAAGATCATCAGGATATCACACCTTTGGTTCCTGCTCCTGATGGCCATTGTTTCCTGGAGCATCTGGCAATTATACATACGTTATGATGCAAATCATAGTCCGGAGAACGTGGTCATGGCCTATTATGACGCCCTTGATTTCAAGGAATTCGAAAAAGCCTATGCTCTTGTCGATCCTGAAAGCGGCAAAACAAAAGATCAATTCATGCTGGAGATCGCAGTAGGCGACGGCTTGCTCAGTTCCTACGCCAAACTTGATTCGATTTCTGCAGAAATACAATCTGCAACAGATTCAACTGCCCTGATAAAAGCAAGCGGAAGCTGGATTTCTCCATTGGAACAAATCAAAAGGACCGAAATTCAACCGGTAATAAAACGAGGGGGTAAATGGTATATAGTCCCTGAAGAACGGGATGAAGATCTCCCGCCTGATCAGTTTTTATCCGGCAACCAGACCGAATACTACAACCATGGGAGACGACGTGTTACCACCCAGCAAACTTATCATGAAGATATCCTGAGGCAACCACTGGTGGAGTTTATATCGGCCAGGCTTGTTAAATACAAAGGTCGATATTCCGTTATTGGAGAGATCCAGAATATCGACAATATTCCTGCCGACGTTGCCGTAAAGTCGACATTATATGATGCATCGAACGCTGAGCTGGCCACCTATAACTCAAAATTCTACATGAAACATAAGCTGTTACCGAAAGAGATCAGCTCGTACAGGGTAGATTTTGAGGGGATCGCATGGCAGGACCTTAATGAAAGTGTCCCGACAACATTCGATCCTGACCGCTTCACGCCTGTGAATCTGAAATCACTTCCCGGTACATTTGACCTGCATTGTGATTCAAATGTTTCAGGAAAAGAACTGTATCCTGATCTTGGCATCTCCAGTTTGCAGATCAACGGCAACAGAATTGAAGGCACGCTTTTCAACTATGGCCTTTCCGAAGTGACCATTGCCCAATTGCTGATCAGTTATTTCGATAATTCCGGCCAAATGCTCTGGGTTGACCATCAATTTGTTAATGAGGGGATCAGGCAGCAGCGCAAGCGCGATTTCAGCCTTGTGCTTAAGGACATTTCTGAGATCGAGATAATCAAGTCTGACCTGAGTACGAGCTTTATAAACGGCAAGCCAAATGAAGATTTCCGATCGAAGACCTCCGTTCGAAGGATGGAATTTTTAAATCAGTCGCCTATGTCACGTATGGTAAAACTGGACAAGGGCTACATTAAAATTGAATTGAACAACTTTATCGGTAATCCGAAATGAAAGAATTGTTGATCAAAATATTGCTTTTCATTTTTACGTTCTTCATGACAAATGTCCAGGAGATTTCTCCTGTTCAGGGACCAGCTTCAGTCACCTGGTTGAATCAAAAGTCTGATTATGATGCGGGTGAAGATATCACCCTTAAATTCCAGGGGAACTTATCCGATCCCGAGCTTATCTGGGATTCCGGTTACGGCATCACCCTTTTTACGGCTAGCCGAAGTAATGACATATTTAGTTTCGACATCCCTTCTGAAATAGCAACCAAAAGCGGACTGGTTAAGTGGGAACTAACGGAGGAAGGCGTTAAAAAAGCCGACGGTGAACTCAGGATTAAACCCGCACAGCAAATAGAGAAAATCGAGGTTTATGCAGGCCCTACCGACCTATTTGCAGGAGGAAATGACAAGGCTATGATAGTAGCCATCCCTATGGATGAATTTGGCAATACGGTGTTAGACAGTTCAAAAGTTGATTTAAACACCAATTACGAGGGAAAATGGGATACGGAAGCTCTTTTAGTAAGGGATAATTTCACTTTCAAACGGATAACCTCACCCAATAGGGCCGGCCGTATGACCTTCTCACTTCAAAGCTCGCATTCAAGCACAAAAGAGATCATTGTTGACATTAACCCCGGTCTCCCTTCAGATTTCAACATCAGCTATGAGCAATCCCATCCCTATGCCGACGGAAATGAGCTCACCACAATAGTCACTTCGGTAATCATCGACCCTATTGGAAATATTATTGCCGATGGCACCCTTGTTCACTTTATCATTAAGAATAGTGAGCTGATGCCTCTTTCGGTTAGCGGCCAAACCATCAATGGAATAGCCAGGGCCCAAATCCTCCATCCCGAGGAAGAAGAAATATATTCGATCCAGGCCCAGGTTAGCGGGCTTGCCAAAAGCAACACCGTCGAGTTAAACTTTATACAGGCTGTTAGGGACTTTAACCTTATATGGAAAGAAAATGAAAAAGAACTCCTGTTAGGCCCAATCCTGAGCTATATGGATCAATGGATCCCGGACGGGTTCGGAATAAAAATCAGGCTTTTGAAAGACGGTGATCCAATTTTTACCATGAATGGCCAGAGCCTAAAGGGGCATTGCCGATTCAATTTGAAAAACAAAGACATCCCGCCGGGATCATATGATCTTGAGGTAGAGGCAGCAGGACTTTTAAAGCGCATTAAAAACGTAGAATTATGACCAGGAGCAACAAAATATTATTGATTTCCATGACTGCTATTTTACTGATCCTGGTCAATATTGGCATTATATTCGGAATTGGCGCCTTGGTGGGTTACCTTAATACGGGTGCAGACCGTGGCAAGATGTTTCATGCGAGTGTTGAACTAAAGGCTGATTATTCCCCTGATGTGAAATGGGATCTGAGTCAGCAATATGGCGAGATCATCGATAAGCAGACTCTTGGCAGAATTGAGGAAGATTACCTGAGCGCCTGGTATGCACGGCAATTCGCTTTTCTTTCCAATTCAATTGACCCGGTAACCGATTATTATACTGAGGATGCCCTCAAGGAGGTTGAGGCAATTATAAAGAACAATGAATCAAATGGAGTCTATGTGGAGAGCACGACTTTAAGCCATGAGCTAACTTTCGATTTTTTGAGTATTGATGGCCAGCTGGCTGTATTCAGGGATGATAACGTCAGGGTTTTTAAACGGGTCTTCCGCGAAAAAGGGCTGATCTCCCAATCGGAATCGGTTGAGAGCTATGAGATCATTATGCTCCTGGAAGATGGCATATGGCGTATCAGGCATTTGATCAGGGTTGATCAGCATGAATCTTTGCCAGCTGAAAATAAAAGGTCTGATCTGGATAAGATAGCTGATGTAAAAGGAATCAACTATTATCCACAGGCCACGCCCTGGGATACTTTTGGAGAAGGTTTTAGCACCAAAATTCTAGAACGGGACTTTCAGATCATAAAGGAAGCCGGCCTGAATACTATCAGGGTATTTATCCAATATGAAGACTTCGGAAAAAACCAGTTGGATCAGGGTAAATTAAATCGATTGGAAGAGTTATTAGATACGGCATATTCAAAAAATATCGGGGTAATACTCACCTTATTCGACTTTTATGGGGATTACTCCGTTATGGACTGGACAAGAACCCAGCGTCATGCGCACGGGATCGTTAGCCGATTTAAAGATCATCCGGCCCTGATGGCATGGGACCTGAAAAATGAACCCGACCTGGACTTCGAATCCAGGGGCAAGGATAACGTTATCAACTGGCTTCAAATGATTGCTGTTAAGATTAAGGAGCTCGACCCGGAGAATCCTATAACCATTGGTTGGTCTCAAGCGGGGGCAGCTTCAAATCTCGCAGATATGGTTCATTTTATTTCCTTTCATCATTACAAGTCACCGGGGACCCTCAGTTCTGACTATACCGGACTAAAGGTATCGCACCCTGAGAAAGTAATTTTGCTTCAGGAATTTGGCCGATCGAGTTATCGGGGATTCTGGATGCCTTTCGGAGATGATGAGGAAGACCAGGCCACTTATCACAGGCAGATGCAGCAAACGATCACAGACCTGGATATTCCCTATATGTCATGGACATTATACGATTTTCCAAAAATACCAAAGGAAGTCGTAGGACGACTTCCTTGGCGTAAACGTATTCAGCAACGATTCGGATTCATCGATCTCGAAGGATCGAAAAAGAAATCGTTCGAATACCTGGCTACTAATTAGAACTTAGTGTAATTGATAAGCAACCGTTTCGTTATTGTTCAGTGCACTGAAGGTTTCGAGATACATATCGGCAATCCGACCCATAGGGTAAGCCATGGCGGCTTTATAATTGGTTTTGCCCATCTCAATCCTGTAAGACGCATCAGACAGGATGTTCTCCATGGCATTCGCTAAACTTTCTACGCTGAAGGGATCAAAGAATTCTCCAACATATCCTTCATCTTTTACAAGCAGTGACAGGTCACCGAGTTCGGGCATTACAACAGCCTTTCCGTAACTTCCGGCCTGGTGCAGAACACCTGAGCTACCGGTGGTAGACGTATATGGGAACACTACAACTGCGCTTGACTGGAAGATCTTGGGAACATCTTCTTCTTCCACATATCCGGTAAAATGCAACCCTGGTATGTGGGCGTATTTAGATTTAACACCGTCCAGATATCCAGGCACATTCGGATTATCGGTTCCGGCAATTATTATTTCGAGATCCAGATCAGATCTTGATCTGATCATCTCAACCGCCTCGATCATTCCCTCAACCTTTTTATAGGTACCGAATTTTCCGAAGGTCATCACTTTAAGAGGACCCTCTGGCATGTTGTAGTTGGGCGTCTCAGCCAACTCGAATGTACCGTGAGGGATCATACGTACATTTTTTGCCTTGTATTTTTTTTCGAGAACACCAACATACTTCTTCATGGTGACCGCTACAACATCGGCCTGAAGAATCAAACGTGTAAGCACCGTTCCTATGGTATTAAATACGAATTTTAAGATCTTGTTATTTGTGAATCCAGCACTTCCAAGATCAACTTCCTCAAGGATGTTGTGAAGGAGAACTATACTATTTATGTTGAGTATTTTGCAGATCAGGGGCATGCAAAGTCCAAGAGCAGCCGGAACTTTTTTATCTCCGAATTTCATGAACTGAAGGTTGAATAGTACACCGTCTGGTTTTGAAGCCTTAAGCGCTTTCGTGATACTGATTATGTTGGTATAGCTGTTGAATGACCAACATTCCTTTACGGTTATTTTACATCCATCCTGGGTAAAGTCGATCAATTTTTCTCCTTCTGTCCTGTCAGTGAGTAAAATGATCTCGGTCACTTGCTCTTTCAGCCTGAATTGTTTTACCAGGTGATAGGCATACTCGTTAAGAGTGACCTTACTTGGAGGATAAGCTGTTACGATTGCTAGTTTCATGTCTTTTAATTTTTTACAAAGATGTGATTAATGCTGTCTATTTTCCCCCGAATGTCGTTGGATGGCAAATTGGTTTCGACGGTTGAACTATTCTTTACGATTTATTGAATTCGGGTTCGACTTAAAATCCCAGAAAACAAAGCCGAGTTGAGTGATAAGAAGCATGGTCATGGCTATGATCTGCATTTGCACTACCTGTAAGAGACTGTCATGCCAGATAAGAACCAACCCGATCTGAAGCAGGCCGAAAACTCCCGAGATCACTACCGGCATATACCGGTCAAGGGACAGATAGTAATATGCGAACAGATTAGACATGGCAAATAAAGCCGTAGCCACCGCATATTGCCAAAGCAAGTGTGATACGGAAACATATTGATCCCCAAATAGTACCTGAATGATCAGGTTTGGGAACAATACACATCCCAACACAATGGAAATGGCAATTAACAGTATATATGATGCATATTTGAATAAGACGCCATGTGTTGGCTTACCTTCCTTTTTAAGCTGGACGACAGAAGGGAGTAAAATCATGACAAACATCCAGGTCATAAAATAAAGGATACGACCAATCATGGCCAGCGAGGCATATAAGCCGGCCTGGTATGAATCAAAATAATGTTTTACAAGGATGATATCACTGTTATTAATAATGATCTGTGTCAATTCATAAAATGCGGTTATGATCAGGAACGCCCGGATACTCTTTTTCTGAGAACCGGTTAAGCTATAATTGAACCGTTTAAACAATCCTCTTAAATTGATAGGGAAAAGTGCTATGATGAATGACAATGCGATCCCTACCGAAACCATTTGAGCACTAGCCCATGGAAAAATCAGGATCAGGGCAAGGGTCAGAACAAGCCGGCTCAGCATCTCACCCTGGTAGGTTCGGGCCAGTTCCTTGAAGGCCTTTGAACCCTGGTACACGCCCCGGTTCACACTCATCACAAAATAGATCGGAATTGCGAAACCAAAAATGACAAACATGCTTCTCGAGGAAGTTTTCAATATCGATTGTAGTTCAGCAGAAAAAAGAACCACTAACAACCCTATTGCTAAACCGGTAACAACCGCTGCTAACATAAGGCGTTGTTTAAAATATTCGAAGGTTTTGCCCTCGAATAACACGGTGAATTTAGCAACCACCAACTGGAAGGTCATGGCAATGAATGACAAGACCAGGAGCATAGTGATAAGGATAGCAGCATCTGCGAACCTCGCCGGGCCCAAAAGACGGCCTAATATCAGGTTATACAGATAGTTGCCACCATTGACCAGGATAACACTGATCATAAAAAGCTGTTCCGGGCCCAGTTTTAAACTTTCCCGATTGGTCAATTGTGCGATTATGTTTAATGCTTTATTCATTCTCCGTTAAATTCCCGGTATATGTCTTTACATCCTACACCCGTGATACTTATATTATGTGAATTGCTTCCTGAAAGAAACATTTTTCTCAAAGCATCGAGGCCGGTACCATCGATCTCATCAATACCATCGATGTTGATGGTTATCCGGCCTCTCTCCTTTCTTCTCATTTCTGAGAAATAGTTGGTTAAGTCATCAGCAGTATTTGAGTTTATCTTTCCTTGGAGCAAAAAGATGTCATTGTGTTCGTCTATAAATAGGCTCATCTGATAGATTTGTAGTTTTTCAACAAGGCAAAAATGCATCTTATTTCTCCCGAATTGTGAATAGCTTCGACGAGATGACAGTTGGTGTAGATGAATGTATCTGTTCCTTTGATTAACTTGCAGAAAGAAGAAAAACCTAATGATGAAATATATATTCGCAGGATTATTTATGATTATGGCAAGCTTTTGTTGGGGCCAGGACATGCAAGAGGGATTTGAAATGCTGGATAAGGGGCAGTTCGCTAAGGCAGAGGCTTTCTTTGAAAATATCCTCATTGATCATCCTGATAATCGCACGGCAAGGCTTTGCTATGCAAGAGCCATCGGACTTAACGGTCAGGAGGCGCAGGCAACAGCAATATTCAGGCAATTGCTTGAAGAATACCCCTCAGATTTTGAAATTAAGCTGAACTTCGGAGAATCTCTTCTTTGGAACAGACAATATGATGAAGCGAAATTATATTATGAAAATCTTATTAAAGAGGATCCTAAGAGCTTCGCCGCTGCTCTTGGCTATGCCAATACGCTGTCCAATCTGAAGGCCTACCCGGAAGCTCTTGAGGGCATCAACAAAGCCATTGATATTGATCCGGATAGTCCGAGTGCGAGATTATCAAAAAAATATATCCTTTTAGGCTATGGATCCGTTCTCACCCGGGACCAGGCTTATCTCGACGCAGAGAAGGCGGTAAGGGAGGTTCTTGATATATTTCCTGATGATTTCGAAGCCAGGCGTGCATTGGCCGATATCTATATCAATGCGGAGGCATTTGATAAGGCTGAAGCCATTTACAAAGAGATGAACGGATCTGCTTCTGAAAAGGTCACTGCCCTTAACGGACTTGCATTAATAGCTCATTTGAAAAACAAGGATAGAAAAGCATTGACCATCTCAAAACAGGCCCTTCGCCAATCCGTTGCCATAAAGGACTCCGTTTTAAAAGTCCGCACCCTGGAACGACATGTTCAAAGCCTGATCTGGAATTCAAAATACAAAAGGGCAAGAAGACCCATTGACAGTTTACTGGGGATGGACTCCAATCATAAAAGCGGGTTAGCCCTTAAGGCCATGCTCAACACCTATATGAATGACCTCAGGGAAGGACTGGAATCCTACAGGTCACTCCTGGAAATTGACAGTTCTTCATTCGACGGAAACCTCGGAAAGGCCAATCTTGAGAAAGCGCTCGGCCGGGTACCAGGAGCCCTGGAAAGCGCAGAACGGACTCTTGAGATCTATCCGAATCAGAAAGATGCAGAGAAATTCAAAGGGGATCTGTTAAGAGCCTATGCTCCTGTTACTAACACAGAGGTAAGGTACAGCTTTGACAATGGAAACAACAAAGCCTATTCGGCAGGAACAAGAATCCAACTTCCGCTTTCTTACAGATTCTCTATCAATGGAGGATATATCTTCAGGGAAACGGAAAATACCGACCTCAACCAATCGGCAAAAACACATGTTGCCGACCTGGGGTTGAAATATGAGTTTATACCGAAGATAAAATTTCAATTATCCACTGGAGTTTTTGCTGCCTCTTCTGAAGAACGAAAAAGCGACCAGCTTCAGCTAAAGGCGGGAATGGTGGTTGAGGCACTTAAATTACAATTCCTCGATTTCGGATACCAGAGAGAGGTGCAGAATTTCAATGTCCAACTTGTGAATGAATCGATTGTGCAGAACCATTTCTACATAAATTATAACCTTGGAACGAATTTCAAGCTGGGGTGGTTCGCTCAATACTTCCACACCTCCCAGAATGATAACAATAGCAGGAACTTATTTTTTACATCACTGTATTACAGTTTTAAGGCATTCCCTGTGATCAAATCCGGGATAAATTATCAGTTTATCAGCTTCGGGGAAGATGCCGGTGCTATTTACTTCAGTCCGCAGCGGTTTAATGCCGTTGAGCTGTTCCTGGATATTCTAAGGGATAATGAACGAATTGATCCCGGCCAGTTCAGCTATGCGTTGACTGCCGCAACTGGATTGCAGTTCATCGAAGACCTCGATAAGCAAAATACTTTACGGGTACGGGCAGAGCTGGGTTATAAATTTAGCGAACGTGCACTTTTAAAAGCGTTTGGATCATACAGTGACATCGCCTCAACTACGGCCAGTGGGTTCGCTTTCACCGAATTCGGACTTTCATTTAAATGGATTCTGTGTAAGGAACCTGCCTTTGGCCAATAAAAAAAAGGCGAAGAAGATCTTTCCTCACCTTTTGTCCCAATAATCTCATGAAAAACTTTAACGCGTAAAGTTTAATTATATTCCAAAGATGCATGAATTAAACATGTGCTTAATCAAATTTCTTCAGGATTCCTTTTGGCTTCGACGAAGGGTAGATGAATGTAGATGACTGGAAAATGAAACCTTAAAGCAGGTTCAAGCGTTTCATCAATTCGGGCCTGTTCGATCGGCTTACCGGGATGACATCCTTTTTAATCAATACGCTGTTATCCTCGATATCGATAATCTTGGACACATTGATGATATAGGAGCGGTGAACTTTCAGAAACAAGGTAGAAGGAAGTTTGTCTTCGATCTTCTTCAGTGTAGAATGCACCGTATAGTTCTTATCCTCTGTTTTTATCTGTATGTAATCGCCCTTGGCTTCCACCAGGTAGATTGTCGGAATGTCGATCTTGATCAGCCTCCTGTCGATATTTATGTATAATTCTTCTTTCTTAGAATCCTCTTCCGAAGTCGGCGATTCAGCTACAAGGGTATTCATACGGCTTTCCGCTTTGTTTACTGCTCGTTTAAACCGATCCAGTTCAACCGGTTTTACAAGGTAATCAGCAATGCAGTCATACTCAAAGGCTTCGATGGCGAAGTTCCTGTCTGAGGTGGTAAGGATAATTTGCGGAGGGTTTTTTAAAGATTGAATAAAATCAAATCCGGTGAAATCCGGCATGTGGATATCGAGGAATATCAGATCAACTTCTTGCTGGTTCAGAAACTTTATGGCCTGGATGGCATTTGGAAATTCCTCAAGGACATTCAGTCCATTTACCTGGTTACAGAGTTGTTGAATGATCATGCGTGCAGCCGCCTCATCATCTATTATAATACAGTTCATTATGCCACTTAAATCTGTTCCAGAAAAGCAGAGATACGATCCAGGACCGCGTTAAATTCATCAGACCGTTCGATTACTGAATTCTTAAGGTCCTCTTCAAATTCATCTGCCAACTGGTAACTTTGTTCAAGGCCCAAAATACTAAATTTATGCTTAAGTTTATGGACATTTTGAGCAGTTGCCAAAAAGTCATTCTTATCGAGATTGTTTTCGAATTCAATCCGCTCTTTCGGAAACTCCTCCTTTATAACTGAAATCAGTTTACCTTCAAATTCAGAATCTCCACCGGAAAGTTTTTTAATATAATCAAGATTTGGTGCTTCCAATGTTAATCTTTTTTAATTGTAAAATAAAAAGTCGTTCCCTTGCCAGGCTCAGATTTCAGCCAAATATCGCCTTTATAGATATTCACTATTTTCTTCACTATCGACAGCCCGACACCCGTGGATTGTTTGGATACATTCAAGGCCTGGAAAACATCAAAAATTTTATCATAATATTTTTTCTCAATCCCTATTCCATTATCTGATACAGAAAATCGATAATGGGTTGATTTCTCCAAGACATCTATCTCGACAAAGCCTTCCTCCTTATCGTTATACTTAATCGCATTACTCAACAGATTTTGGAAGAGTTGTATAAACCTTGTGGGATCACCTGTTAAGACGGGCAGGGTATTTTTAACACGCACTGAAAAATTTTCCGGAAGGTGGAGGTTGACAATTACCTTCTCAATCACCTCGTTGAGATCTACCTTTACAGATTGGTTATCCCCAGTTGTTACACTTGAATATTCCAGGACGTCAGAGATCAGTTTTTCCATATTTTCCAGGGTTGTCTCAATCATCCCTATATTGTTCAAACTGTTTTCATCCAGCTTCTCAGAATTGTCCTCTTTTAGCCAGTGCACAAGAGCATACAAACTGCGTAACGGTGATTTTAGGTCAGGAGATACCACATGGGCGTATTCCTGGAGTTCTGTATTACTGCGTTCCAAAGCAACAAGTAATTCCTTGTTCCGCTCTTCGGCCTTCTCTTTTTGGGCAAGACTGATGGCCTTATCAAGCTGCATGGAAACAATTCGTGCAATATTGGTCAATGTCTCGAGGTGTTCCTTTGAATAAAACCCTTTGTCCTTATGCTCAGAATCGATCACCCCTATGACCTTGTCCTTACTAATTATCGGGACCGTTATCTCTGAAAGTCGTTGTTTGTCATCTTCTATATAGCGCGGATCCCTGCTCGTGTCGGGTATGATCTCCCCAACACCCGACTGCGCAATTGAACCAACCACACCCTCTCCAACAGGAATACTGATCCTGTTGCTTATTTCCTTGTTGCTCTCTTTCTCACCATATGCAGCAACCTGTTCTAATTTATTCGTTTCAGGATCAAGGATGTAGATAACGCAATCGTCTGATCCCAGATAATCAGCGATTTCATGAACGATCTCCCACGCAATCTCAACATAATTGACCTTACCCAGAATAGCCTTAGCCACATTGTTGATGACCTCGACCATCAATTCACCTTCGCGTTCTTTGGTCACATCTTCTATGATTGCGATCTGATACTTTATATTTCCCTCAATTCCCCTCACAGAGCTTACCGTGGTCCTGGCATATAAGATCGAACCATCCTTTCGGAGATATCGTTTATTAACGTTAAATCGATTCTGTTCACCATTATCAAGTTTATCGACCATATCCCTTGAAATTGACCGATCGTTGGGGTGGGTGATATCGTTAACAGTCAGACTTTCCAGCTCGTCCTTTGTGTAATTCAGCATACTGAGAACGCCCTGGTTCGCTTTGATGATTTCGGTACCATGGGTCAATACAATTCCGATAGGTGAATTCTCGACAATAATATCCAATTGACTTTTTTGCTCCTCGATTATACCTATTCGACGTCGTTCCTCGGTAATGTCCCTGACAATGCCCTGGGCCGCTATAACTTGTTCCGCATCAGTATGGATTACACTGGAGTTGACACTGATAAGTTTCCGTTCCTTCTGTTTGGTTATGATATTGATCTCAAAATTCGAAATCGCCCCTTCATTAACGAGTAATTCCATCCCTTCCTGAACCCGATCTACTTCATCAGGCGGCAGAAGAGTCATAAGATTAGCCGGCTCATCAATAGAATCGAAACCCAGGACATCGACTGCTGATTCATTCATTTTCAGAACATTCCCGCTTAAGTCTATCATGACGTAAGCATCAACCATGTTCTCGAATACACCTTTTAGCTCTGAAGTACGCTCTTTTAGAAGAGATTCCAGCTTGGAATTGGTGTCTGTCAATTCCTTTGTAAGGTGGAAGAGCTCGGCAGATTTGGATTCCAGTATCTTTTCGGCCGCATTTCGCGCTCGTTTCTCCCTCTCGAGAGCCCTTTTAATTATGTCGGTATTATCAGGCTGACTCATCTAATTTCTTGATAGTGAACTTGACCTCAGTACCATCTTCTTTTATCTTTTCCAGAACTATAGTCGCCTTTGAGTTAAAATGTTCAAAGGTCTTGTTCATCAATCCAAGCCCGAAATGATGCATCGCACGGCTAGAGGTGTAGACCATTATCAGTTCGTCTTTTGTTTTTTGCAAAACGGTAAAGGTGGGCAGTTCGGCATCCGGATAAAGTTTCCTCACCTCTACATGAATATGATTTTCAATCGAGGCTAACAGGTCAATGGGGCTGTCATACCTATCCAGCATCTGTCCGTAACTGTTGTACAGGACATCAAAAAAGTGCTCTCCATAGATGAGCAGAAGATCATCGACAGGGATCTCTGTGTTGGAGCTAAGGTTGCTAACAAGCTGTAACATCTCACTGAAATCATAGGTTCCGACAGTCGTATAAGCTCCTCCTGATTCCAGCTGGGACTGACTTATAATTTTGTCAACCATTTCCAACCCGAATTTATCTTCCACCAAATCGAGAAATTCGGTAAAAACTATTCCTTTCATCCTTCAAGTGATTTCAGTTCATTCACACTCCAATATGCCAATAATTTTTCAATATTTGCTACAAAATCCTCATATTTTAGTGGTTTTATCATGTAGCCGGCAATTCCTGTCCTGTAACAACGGACGATATCATTGCGGTTGCTGGAGGTGGTCAGGATAACGGCGGGAATATGATGCAGGCGCTCATCCTGTTTCAATATTGAGAGGAATTCGAGGCCGTTGATCTTGGGCATGTTAAGATCCAAAATGATCAATTCGGGTAAGGAGTCTGCCGACTTTAACATTTCAAGCGCAGCTTCACCATTGTCTGCCACGGTTATTTGATGATCCAGTTTCAACGTCTTCAACGTTCGATTAAACTTCATGACCTCGATCACATCATCCTCAATAAGAAGAATTTTCAGTTTTGTGTTCACCTTTTACAATTTTCACAAAATTAATTTTAAAGCCCCGAAAGATCGTTTTCTTTCTATGAATATAGGACTTTGTGTCGGTGAATGGCAAAAATGTTTAGACGAATGAAATTTTGAATCAAATCGCAATTGCGTAATCACGGTTCAGCTGTTCTGAAGTATTGCAAATATTAACCTGGATGTCCTTTTTTATCTTATTCAGTTCCAAAAGAAACTCGAGAGGAAAATATTCGGTGTTCTTATTTTCGAGATAAGATTCGAACTTATTTATGAACTCTAAATGTAATAGATTTGTTTTGAGTATTTTACCGTTTCTTTCCATCACCTGGTTTGTTTAAATTAAAGGGATCGCATTTGATCTTTGCCTCATCGAGATTCTAACTTTCATTATAATACGATCCCAATATTTCTTAGTTAATTAGTATTTATTGTTAAGATTTAGACCTTTAAAAAGCCTGAGGGAAAAATCCTTAATCAATCAAATTCGAAAACAAATTTAGAAGGTTGATAGATTGATCCTTATTTATTTCTATCGGTGATATTTTTAACCGGTCGGGAGGAAATTATGTGTCGACGAATGGGAAACAGGGATTAAATAGCTATTGCATATTCCCGGTTCAATTTTTCGGAGGTACTGTGAATATTGATTTGAATTTCCTTTTTAATGTCATGCAGTTCCAGAAGGAATTCCAGCGGAAAGTGATCTGAATTTTTGTTTTCCAGGTAAGATTCAAACTTACTGATGAATTCCAGGTGAAGTAAATTCGTTTTGAGCAATTTCTGATTTCGTTTCATCTCATCAAGTTTTTTTTCAATTAAGGGATCGCACTGAATCTCTTTCTTATATTGATCGCTCTTCCTGAATAATGCGATCCCCTTTTTGAATGAATAATTAATTAGCTTTTGCATAGGTCAGATCTGTTTAAGATTTGAGGGAAAATCAACCTATAACAATTGATTTCGATAACAAATCTAGGTTCTATGCCAGACTGCTCCGATAAAATTCTTTAAATGATAAGCTAAGTGAGACTAAAGGAAAATAAGTTTCGACGAATGGAATTAGAGTGTCTGCACAAAAAGGAATTATTCCTCCAAAGCAGATCTGAGCTTTCGGCTTAAACCCTTTACGACCATTTCATAAGAATGATCTATCAGCTCAAGGATCTGGGCCGGTTCAAGTTCTCTCCTGAAAATATCGATAGTGTTCCAGTGCTTGTTACTGACATATGGACCGGCATAGACACTTTCATACCGTTCCCGGAGCACCTTGGTATATTCGGGGTCGCATTTCAAGGTGATTGTGGGATTCCCCTTTTCCCATTTATCCAGAGGGGCTATAACGAACATCTTATTCATGACCTTGTAAACCAGGGTGTCCTGGTCAAATGGAAACTCTTCAGTGGTGCCCCTTTTGGAAAGGCAGTGATCACGAATCTGATCGATGTGCATCTATTTGATGTTTTGAATCGCTTTCAATTTTTAAGGCGGAATAATCCAATGTCCAGCCTATGGTCTCTACCATAGACTCTATCAGGGATATGGCTTCAAGGGCTTCACCCCTGGCCACATCGTAAAGGCCGCTTTCCGGAATTTTATCCTCGATATGCTTTTTGGCTTCCAGCTGCAATTCACTCAAATCGGAGGCAGCGAATTTGTTGAAATAGCCGTCCCGCTTGTCGTAATAATTTATGGTTGTATCGATTGAAAGCACTTCCGGATTCGGGAATGATCTCATTATAACCCTCCGGTTTTTGGTGTCGGCCTCCATATGTACCTTTTTCAGGTCGAACCCTATATGGGCCTTGGCGTTGATCACTACAAGGGCCTTCTTTCTGCTGGTTATCAGTTTCAGGAACTTCTGCTTAACATCCTCATAATGGTAGATCTCGGCAAAATCACCCTCAACCGTAATAAATTTGCAAACACGTTTTACTTTGTCAATAAGGATCACCGATTGTTTACGCGTAAGCTTTTTAGTTTGGAAATACCGCCAGGCATAGAACACTATGGCAGCAAATAATAACCCGATGATCAAACCTAATACAGTCTCCATTTACAAGATTATTTTATAAAGCACCGGTTTACTGGGAGCCGCATCATTTTCGAAGGGAGCGATCTGAAGATTCAAAAGATAGGGGCCATCTTCTATCTTGTTCGATACATAAATAAACTCGGTAATTGTGGCATCCAGCCTTAATGATCCATGAACATCCCAGAAGGCGTGATGAGCCGCCAGTTCTCCCTCATCCTTTTCCCTGTCAACGCTGGGAAGGTCTATGAGTAAATGCTTAATCCCCTTTACTCGTAAATAGTCCGCGGCATCCACATGCAAATATGGCGGATTTGTATGCGAATATTGCCTTGAAAGCTTCTCACGGGTGTTCGGAAGCGTCCTTATCACTATGGCTTCCCTTTTTTTGTTTCCCAGGGCGAACCTCAGTTGTTTCTTTGAAATGATCATATCATCTCCCACTCTTTCCGGGGCAACGGTAACCACCTCTGCCAGGAAAAAGAAGCGGGTAAGATGCTTGTTTATGGAATGTACTTCCTCTGTTATATGCCCGGCTGTTTCAGTATGAGTTCCGTGGGCATGAGGATTGAATTCGATATTATTGAAATTGATAGAAGCCCCCTTAGACACCGCCGCTGTCCACCCGTCAAAGACTACGGGCTCGATCTTCGGCGGACCTACATACCAGGCATTTACATTCCTTTCAGAAGAAATCAAAGGCATGGAGATGTCAAGAGGTTTTGAAAGGTCAATACTTACTTTTCTACTGTTTAAAACAAGTTGGGCAATCATTTCAAGTTCAATTTGAATAAACTACTGGCGATTCCGTCACACAGGAATTTTCCTTTTTTGGTGACATGGAGATAATCGCCATCAATATACAACAATTGTTGCTGAATTTTTTCTTCAGCCTGCTTCAGCAGGTAGTTTTTATATGCATTTCCGAATTCAATTTCAACCAGTTGGAGCGATATGCCCCACATGGTCCTCAAACCCGTCATTACCATCTCATTATATCGGTCGGTCTTCGACAGTTCTTCACGTTCAACCGGTAATTCCCCTTTATGAATCGATCTGATATAAATACTGTTGTTACGGACATTCCAGCTGCGGCACCTCCCATCATACGAATGTGAAGAGGGGCCAATGCCCAGGTAGGGCTTTCCCTGCCAGTATGCCGAATTGTTAACACTGAAATATCCCTTCTTTCCAAAGTTGGATAACTCGTAATGAACAAAGCCCGAACTTTCCAGCCGATCGATCAACATAAAGAACTGTTCTTCTGCAAGATCTTCATCAACTTCCGGGATCAATCCTTTTTTTATAAATGCGGCAAGGGCTGTTTTTGGCTCTACGGTTAACGCATAACTCGAAATATGCGGAACCTCATACGAGAGGGCTGTTTCAATATTCTGAAGCCACAGTTCCCTGTTCGACCCGGGGATACCGTATATAAGGTCGATCGACAGATTTTCGAAAAGGTCTGTGGCCTGGTCAAGGGCTGCCCTCGCCATTACAGCATCATGGGCCCGGTTCATCATCTTTAACTCGTTATCATGGAACGACTGAATCCCGATACTCAGGCGGTTAACAGCTGTTTTCGAAAGATCTTTTAAATAGGTACGGGTCAGGTCATCAGGATTGGCTTCAATTGTTATTTCAGGAGAGGGAACCAGATCAAAATACTCATCAACCGCATTCAGGAATAACTGCAAATCATCAATGCTGAGCAGGCTGGGTGTGCCACCACCAAAATAAACAGACCTTACTTTATGATCACCCATCTCGTTTCGCCTGAGTTTCAGCTCCAGCAGCATAGCTTCCAACATGGCCTCTTTTTTCTTGAGTGAGGTAGAAAAATGAAAATCGCAGTAATGGCAAGCCTGCCTGCAAAATGGAATATGGAAATAAATTCCCGCGATAACTTTGCTGTTTATCAGGTAATCTTGTCCTGGTTCTGTTTAACAAATGCCGACCAGCCCGAGTAACTCTTCCCAACCTCGGTCTTTCCCTGGTTATAGAAATGACAAACGGCGGCGGCCAGCCCATCTGTGGCATCCAGGTTTTTTGGAAGTTCCTTCAGCCCCAAAAGGTTTTGCAGCATTCCGGCAACCTGTTCTTTAGAAGCGTTCCCATTCCCGGTAATCGCCATTTTTATCTTCTTGGGTGAATACTCCGTTATCGGAATCTGCCGGCTGAGTCCTGCGGCCATGGCCACTCCCTGGGCCCTCCCAAGCTTCAGCATACTCTGGACGTTCTTCCCGAAAAAAGGCGCTTCAATGGCTATTTCATCGGGATGATAGGAGTCTATCAACTCAATGGTTCGTTCAAAGATCAGTTTGAGTTTCAGGTAGTGACTTGAATGCTTCTGAAGCTGCAGTTCGTTTAATTGAAGAAATGTCATTTTCTTACCCGTTACCCTGATCAAACCGAAACCCATAATGGTTGTTCCAGGATCAATTCCGAGGATTATTTTTTCATTATTCATCAATCACAAAAATAACATCCGCTTAAAGAGACCGACACTCCCAATGTCACAAAAAACATATCACCGTTAAATGAAAACCCATCTGCAGCAGGGTCATACTTATCTTTCGATGATAACTTCAGCGCATAGGAGAGGTCGGTAAAAACAGATACGGTTGGAGCAATCCCATAATGGAATTCCATACCTCCTATGGCGTTAAGATAGGTGTAATTATTTTCAGAATAAGAACCGAGAGGTTTGGAAATGCTCAAACCCGGCCCTGCATGAGCAACCGCAGTCATTCTTGACGGAAGAAAGCCCAGGGTATTATAAAAATCATAAACGGCCTGAAGGTTGATTCGCGTATAATTCAGCTTAAACTCGGATGAATCATCGGAATTTGACGCCCTGTTGTATCCCAAGTCAAACTTAGCGCCCCAGGTCCCGGCAAACATATGCTGGATCCCGATGTTAATACTTGGAAAATTCACCGACCTGAATTTAAAATCATCTCCATTTTCGTTGTCCATCGGACTGTTCAGGCCGAGGCCAAACTGGAATTTCCATTGGTTGGTCTCAGGTTGTGCCAGGGTTGATTGACCAATGAAGATTATTAAAAAGAGTAAAATCCGATTTAAATGAAGAATGTTTCCGATCATAAATCTTTTAATAGTAATTTGCTCCCGATCAATCGAAAGATAAGAAAATGTTTGGTGCCCTTCCCAATAAAACAAAGCAATTCTTTTTCTTCATCATCAAGTTGAGCATCGTGATAGGTGCTATCTATTTCATCTATACCAGAGTGGTTCAAAATGAAAATCTAAAATTTGACGTTTTTTTGGATTTTTTATTGAAAAATGACGTTTTTTTGGTTAAAAACCTCTGTTTTTTGATCATTTTCACTCTTTTTAACTGGTTTTTTGAAATCTTAAAATGGAAGATCCTGACCGGTTCCCTGATTCCCATGACGCTTCTAAATTCAACTAAACAATCCCTTGCGGCCTTGACGGCCTCCCTTATCACTCCGAATCGTATAGGTGATTATGCTGCCAAGATCGCTTACTTCCCGAAGGCTCAGAGAAGAAAGGTCTTGCTGTTAAACCTGCTTGGGCATATGGCCCAGATGAGTGCTACGCTGATCTTTGGTATGGCCGGGTTATATTTTTTTGTAGAGCAATTTGGCTTAGACATTCCCCTGTTTAAAGCAGCAAGGGCAATAGCACTTATCACATTGGTATTTCTTATCGGATTTCTCATTCCCCGGAACAGCAGATTCAGAATCAGAGGTTTTGGCCTTGAAAACATCAAAGAATTCGTGAACTCTCTGCAGCCAAAAATAAAATGGATTACGCTGATGCTCTCCATTTTACGATATCTGATTTTTTCATCACAATTTGTGTGGCTTCTGCATATTTTTGGCGTCGAAGGGTCTTATTTTACGGCTATGGTCGTTATCAGCACCTTTTATCTGATAGCCTCGGTAGTCCCGACATTTGTTATCACTGATGTCCTGGTTAAGGGAAGTGTTGCCCTGTATTTGTTCAACCTGGCGGGGGTAAACGATCTTACAATCCTGAGCATAGTGAGTTTGATGTGGATCATGAATTTTGCGCTGCCTGCTATTTTTGGAGGATTTTTTGTTTTGAATTTCAAAACCCTTAATACCAATTACAGTCGCTGATGATTTTCTCCATTTTATACCTTCTGGCCATCTTTGTTTACGCTGTCGTTTTGCTCGTTCTGGTTAGGGGGATAGGCCGTCTTAAACAACGGCCGGTAGATGCTGGGCATGAAGAGCAGGGATTTTCAATTGTTGTGCCTTTCAGAAATGAGGCCTCGAACCTTCACACCCTCCTCGATTCAATTGCCGCAATAAATTATCCACATGATCAATTTGAATTGCTATTGATCAATGACAACTCAGATGACGATTATATGAGGGTCATTGATTATTTCCGTGGAAAACATAGTCATTTGGAAATAGTATTGCTGCATGTTGATTCCCTCTCTGTCTCGCCCAAGAAGGAAGCCATTCAATTGGCCATAAAGCGCGCCCGATATGATTGGATCCTGACCACAGACGCAGATTGCCGTATCCCAGCGGGATGGTTAAAGACCTTTTCTCGATTTTCACTTAAAGATTCCAGACTGGTTGCAGGGCCGGTTCTTTATCGAAAAAGCACGGGAGTAATCTCGAATTTGCAATACTATGATTACATGGCTTTGCTGGGGATGAGCATGGGCGGATTTGGAATAGGGCGTCCTTTTCTGTGCAGCGGGGCCAACCTGGCCTTTTCAAGATCGCTGTTTAAGGAATTACACGGGTTTTCGGGAAACCTTGATATTGTGAGTGGCGATGATCTTTTCCTGTTAAAAAAAGCTGTTATGAACAATAAGGATAGGGTCACTTTTCTCGCCCACAGGTCTGCCCTTGTACTAACCGAACCGGTAAAAAGCTGGTCAGAACTTCTGCATCAACGGCTGCGCTGGATATCCAAAACCAAACGGGTAGGAAGCGTTACAGGCACCTTTGTTTCGATTATCGGTCTGATGGCCAACCTCTTCCTGCTGTCGTCCATGATCCTTCTGCTATCGGGCTACCTCGATTGGATGATCTTTCTTACTGGCGTTGTTTTAAAGATAAGTGCGGATAACTTTCTGATACGGAAAACGGCCATGACCTTCGGCCAGCAAACCCACTTCCATGAAATCATACTCATAAGCGCTATTTATCCAGTCTTTGTATTACTTATAGCCCTGAGATCTTTCTTCCCCTCATTTCGATGGAAAGGGAGGACCTATCGCGCTTAACCGGGTCTCATTCATTTTTCGTAGTTTTACAATACACCCTAAACATGAATCTGATGAAGAAATTTGTTTTGACCTTCTTGTTGGTTATTGGAATCCAATTCGTTTTTTCACAAAAGACATACACCGTTAAGGGTGAAGAACTGTTGCTTATAAAAGAAGTAGACGGCATCCTGGATTTGCTTTGGAATGTGGTAGACGGGAAGTACAGGTATTTTGTTGAGAAGGACGGGAATCTCACTGAACTTACCAATACCCGTGGCGAGGACAAGCGATTTAAAGAGGAATATAAAGTGGTATTGAGTTCTGTGGGGGGTTTGGAACCCTCAGAACTCGAAAGCGTGAGGCTGACTCTCTACAGCCTGACCGAATTCTTCAATACCTTCAACAAAGAAAAAGACCCTGGCTTCAAGGAGACAGATCTAAAACCAAAACTCCAGGCCCGAATTCTATTCTATAGCGGAATCACCAACCATCCTTTCATCATTAATGATGACAACGCAAGTAACCTTATTTTCGGAACAGAGATAGAGGTTTTTGAGAACAGAGATCGGCCGAAGCATTCCCTGCTCTTTCAGCTGAATCACTCGCCCAACGGCGACAAATTCGAATATACCAGTACTCAACTGGCCATTGGTTACCGTTTTCGAGCAGTTAGTACTCCGAAATGGAGCCTTTATGGAACCGTAATTGGCGCGAACTATACCTTTTCCAGATTTGAGACCAGTGTGGCCGACCAGGTTTTTGATGAATCCGATAACTCTTTCGATGCCCCGTTCAGCTTTGGAGTGGGAACAGACATAAAAATATTCGAAAATGGTTTTCTTACTGTTTCATACGACGAATTATTCGCGATTTTTGTGGATAACCAGGGTAACTTTTCTAAGCGTATTACAGCTGGTATCAAGCTTAGCCTCTGATGGACCTTTCAAATTATAAAACTTCCAATCCGGCCTTTACGGAATATTTCTGGGGTGAGAAAAAGCCCCTTGTAAAAACCATGTCGGTTGGGGGTATTTTATTTAAATCGTTGGTTTGCATTGCGATAATCGCATTAATTACCGCCTTTGTCTGGAGATTGCACGAAAGCGGAATGAACGTGAAATGGTTCACCCTTGGAGGAATGCTCTCAGCAATTGTTATAAGCATCGTGATCTCGGTCAGGACTCATTGGGCGGCCGTTCTTGTACCTCTTTACTCCATTGCCAAGGGATGTTTTCTAGGGGGATTGTCGGCCTACATCAAGGCCCGTTTCCCAAATCTGCCTTTCCAGGCTATCGGTGTAACCATAATCACATTCTTTACCGTTCTCATCCTTTACCAGACCCGTATAATAGTGGTGACAAAAAAACTGCGAGCGGTAATTATAACTGCCGCAGCAAGTATTCTCATGGTCTATATAGTTTCCCTTATTTTAGGTTTCTTCGGAATCCGATCTTTTGTCTGGGGGACATCCTGGGTCGCGATAGTCTTCAATATTGTTGCGGCATTGGTGGCCTCCTTCACATTGCTCCTGGATTTCGACTATATCGAGAGAAAGAAGAATAAAGCACCTAAGTCGAGGGAATGGCTGGCTACCTGGGGACTGCTCGTTTCTTTGGTCTGGCTTTACACGGAGATACTGAGGTTGATGAATAAACTGGCAATACGGTTTTAATCTGTCTGAAGAATGATCGGTATTTTAAAAGCGGTCCTCACCTGTTGACCCCGTTTTATGGCCGGCTGAACCTTTGGAAGCCCGGAGAGACTTGAGATCACAAGGGAGTCGATGTCCGGGATCTGATCATATATAAGTGAGCTGCCATTGGAACGAATAAACACTATATCACCGGAATGTGAAATTTCAAAATCCAGAAATAAAGTGTCATTGAG
>JBFKFP010000019.1:0-26170 GCA_041618535.1 Flavobacteriaceae bacterium | reverse complement strand
CTTATTCTGCCCGAACTTACCGCATTAAAGGGCATTGATGAAGTTGAAGGACAGCGTCATAAGGACAACTTTTATCATACCCTTGAGGTTTTGGATAACATTTCAAAAGAAACCGATAATCTCTATCTGCGGTGGGCTGCCCTCTTGCACGACATAGGGAAAGCACCAACCAAAAGATTTCATAAAAAGGCGGGATGGACCTTCCATGGCCATGAATTTGAAGGATCAAAAATGGTTTACAGGTTATTCAAAAGATTGAAGATGCCTTTGAATGACAAGATGAAATACGTTCAGAAGTTGGTTTTATTGAGCTCCAGGCCTATTGCCCTTTCTGATCAAGCTGTGACCGATTCTGCCGTTAGGCGGCTCATTTTTGACGCTGGTGATCATATAGAAGACCTGATGACCCTTTGCGAGGCCGATATCACCACCAAGAACAAGAAGAAATTTGAAAAATACAGGAACAACTTCAAACTCGTCAGGCAAAAAATAGTCGAGGTTGAAGAGCGGGATCAGATTCGAAACTTTCAGCCCCCAATTGATGGTGAACTTATCATGAAGACTTTTAACATGAAGCCTTCAAGAGAGATCGGGCTGATTAAAGATGCCATCAAGGAGGCCATCCTCGATGGCGAAATTCCCAACGAATACGACGCCGCCTATGAATTAATGCTGGAAAAAGGAAAAAAATTAGGATTAACACCAAATGAAGGATAACAGAACAGTAATCAACTGGTTGCTTTTAGGATGTGCTATGATATTTATCATGGTGCTTATAGGCGGCATAACCCGCCTGACGCATTCGGGATTGTCGATGTCTGATTATAACCTGATCACCGGAACCATTCCTCCTTTGAATGATGCCGATTGGCAGGAAGCATTCGACCTCTACAAGCAATACCCCGAGTTCCAGAAGCTCAATTATGATTTTACAATCGATGATTTCAAATCGATCTATTTTTGGGAATGGCTGCACAGGGTTTGGGGCCGATTGATAGGGCTGGTTTTTATTATTCCATTCATCTATTTTCTCATCCGGAAACAGCTCAGCCCCTCCACTTTAAAGAAGACGATCATCCTCCTTCTTCTTGGGGGATTTCAGGGCTTCCTGGGATGGTTTATGGTTAAAAGCGGGCTGGTGGACAGGCCGGATGTAAGTCATTATCGACTGGCTGCTCACCTGGTAACTGCCTTTCTAACCTGCTCTTACACCTTATGGGTTGCTTTAGACCTTAAATTTCCCCAGAAAAAGCAGGTAAATAAAGGTATCCGCAATGTAATCCGATGGAGCTTTGCCCTTTTGGTACTACAGATAATATATGGTGCCTTCGTCGCGGGACTTGACGCAGGATTTGTTCATAATTCCTGGCCCATGATGAGTGATGGCCGGTTTATGCATCCAACGGTTTATTCAGAGCAAGACCCGGCTTATCTCAACTTTCTTGAGGGAAAAAGCGGTGTTCAGTTCATCCACAGGAATCTGGCCTATCTAGTGGTGCTTTCGATTGTTTGGATCTGGCATAGAACAAATAAGGTCGATAAGACCAGATATCAGCTCCTTGGGATTAAAGCCCTACTTGCCCTGGTTGGCCTGCAATTTATCCTGGGGGTATTTACGTTGATTTACAATGTGCCTGTATGGCTGGGAATAGCCCATCAGCTGGGTGCATTCCTTCTTTTATTGGGAATGACCTTTGCACTTCATCGTTTTAGCAAATAATTGATACATTTGAAATAATGATCTACCGATTTCGAATAATATTGGACAACAAAACCGATGAGGATATCTTCAGGGATATCGAGATCCGTAAAACCGATTCGCTCGAAGACCTTCATAATGCCATAACCCAGTCTTTCGGGTTTGATGGAATGGAAATGGCTTCCTTCTACCTCAGTGACGAAAAATGGAACCAGGGAGAAGAGATCAGCCTTTTCGATATGAGTGAGGGAAACTCCAGGGTTAAACTGATGAATGAGACCCCGATAGAGGAGGTTGTGGATGAAGACCATACCAAATTGATCTATATCTACGATTTCCTTAACATGTGGACATTTTTCGTTGAACTAGGTGATATCGCAGAGGAAGCCCGGGGAACAGATTATCCGAACCTGATGTTTGTTCACGGACAAATCCCGTCTCATGCCCCGGAGGTCAGTTTTGAGGGGGAAGACCTTGAAGAGGATAAAGACGAAAACTATCTGGTTGACGACTATGATGAGATGGATTTCGACGAAAACTGGAATTGACAATCGGGTTAAAGGTACCTGTGCATGCTTTCGTAGTTTCGCTTTACGAAATCAAGTGCAGAATAAAGTATGTCGCCCATGTTATTGCTTTTCTTGAAATTCAGGTCCCTGGTAAATTCATAGACTTCAGACTTGAGCTGATTTACATGCGCCTGGGTAGAAATAGTGTCTTTCCGCATACATTTTACAAGGGTATTGATACGCTTCTCATAACTCAGAAGCCTTCTTGCCATTATTGAGCGTTCCTCCAGTTTATATTGAGCCACCGATTCAGGCCTGAGGGCTTCAGAAACCAGCTCGACCATTTTCAAATTTTCCTTAAAGAACTGCGGACGGTAAATCTTAAACTTGCCTTCATAGCTCTGCTGATCGAAATCAATAGCCCTTACCCTGTAGACCACATGGTCGAAATCGTGGGTGGGGATGATAACATAATTATATGACCTCATATCTCCCAATAACCTGATCATACAACGTTCATTGAATTTTACAAATTCCTTGGCGATCATGCTAAGTTCTCCCTTACTGCATTTCGGGAGCATGTCCTTGATAAAGATATCACCCGGGATGCCGGCTATGTGCTCTTCGATCAAGGTGTTCTTGTAAACAAGAAAATGCAGGTTGTACGGAGATAGCATATGCTCCAGTTCCAGGCCATAGATCCGCGAGGCATCAGCCTTTTTTACATAGAAATAGGTGTAATTGTCATTCAGGATGTTCCTAACCTTGATCCGGAATGGTTTCGAATTTCCAAAGGTGCAATAATCTATTGCGTCAACATTCAGAAAGGGGATTGTCCTCTCGTTTCCATCTGAATGCAACAAAGTGTAGATTTTCTTTAGACTCAGATCGATTTCCTCACGTTCAAAATCGTTATAAAACACCCTTATCCACAGGGTATCCTCATTATTATCATCGTAAACGGATACCGACCCCTGGAATCTGAGCAGATCTTCGTAAAATACAGGTATCCTCACATTCCTGCTGTAAGCAGACAAATATTTGTTAAGCTGTTTTGATACCGGGAAAGACGGTTTCTTTTTTGATATCTTCAGGTCGTCCATGAGCTTAAAGTTAATCAAATTATGGGCTATCCTCAAACAGGATGTAACAAATATTGCACTAGCTCGTCATACTCATATAACCAATCAAAACTTCAACTTTGGAGGCTATTCTTACGTTAAACAATCTCACCAAAAAATTTGGTTTTTTAACCGCTGTCAGCAATCTGTCATTTACCATTAACAAAGGCAACGTTTACGGCATTTTAGGGCCTAACGGAAGTGGAAAATCAACCACCCTGGGCATGGTTCTGAACGTGGTGAACAATACCTCGGGCAGCTTTCATTGGTTTGATGGTTCAATAACCACCCATGATGCCCTTAAAAAGGTTGGGGCTATTATAGAGCGGCCTAATTTTTACCCCTATATGTCGGCCTACCAGAATTTGAAACTGGTCTGCAAGATCAAGGGAGTTGAAGAGTCCAAGATCGATGAAAAACTGGACATTGTTGGCTTGTTAAAACGAAAGAATGACAAATTCCGGACCTTTTCACTCGGAATGAAACAACGCCTGGCAATAGCCTCTGCCCTTCTGAACGACCCCGAGATCCTGATCCTAGATGAGCCGACCAACGGCCTGGATCCGCAGGGAATTCACCAAATTCGGGAAATCATAAAGGAGATCGCAAACAACGGGACAACCATCTTATTGGCTTCACACCTACTTGATGAAGTTGAAAAGGTTTGCAGTCATGTGGTTGTACTTCGAAAGGGTGAAAAGCTTTATTCAGGTCGGGTGGATGAGATGATATCGAGTCATGGATTTTTTGAAATTCGATCTCAGGACAATGAAAAATTAAAGGAGTTCCTGGGGCAGCATCCGTCCATCGGAAGGATAAAAGAAGAAAACGGGCTTGTTACTGCATTTCTTGATGCACCTATGGAAGCCGCGGAAATGAATCGTTTCACATTTGAAAAAGGAGTTATTCTTTCCCACCTTGTCAAGCGTAAGGAAAGCCTGGAAGAACAATTCCTCCAGTTAACAGATAAATCAGAAATTTAATACCAGCCATCCCGATGATCCGATTATTACAGCTAGAACTGCAGAAACTTCTTTTGAATCGTTGGAGCAAGGTCTTGATTTTTGTTTCATTTATCCTGCCTTTTTTCGTAATACTCCTATCCTCCCTGAAGATCAATTTCTTCGGAATCTTTACACTGGAACTCGGTGAGCTGGGAATTTTCAATTTTCCCATCGTCTGGCACCTGACCACATTTTTCGCCGCCCAGTTTAAATTCTTTTTCGCCATCGTTGTGGTGAGCATGATAGGAAATGAATACAGCAACAGGACATTAAAGCAGAATCTTATTGACGGGCTGAGTAAAAGGGAGTTTATACTTTCAAAGTTCTATACGATAGTCTTTTTCTCCCTCATATCCACATTCCTCATCCTGCTTATAACTCTCAGTATCGGGCTATATTATTCGAGTTATACGGAATTGGACATTATTATCAAGGAAACGGATTTCCTGTTGGCCTATTTTATCAAACTTGTTGGATTCTTCAGCCTGTGCCTCTTCTGCGCCATGCTTTTAAAACGATCTGCATTTGCTCTTGGTTTCCTGTTTATTCTTTATGTAGGCGAATGGATTACCTTTGGAATAATTGCCTGGAGAGCCAATGTCGATATCGCGGAAAAAATACAGAATTTCTTCCCTCTGAAATCGATGTATAAACTGATTGACCAGCCATTCCAAAGACTGGCCATGACCAAATTCCCTGATAAGGAACAAATGGCCTATGACTACGCCGTTCACCTTCATGAGATCGCCATAGTTTTAGGTTGGACAGCTTTATTCATCTTTTTATCCTATAGATTATTAAAAAAGCGAGATTTGTAATATATTTATCAAGAAGGCCTTGATTCAAGGCTGGTCTGAGCATGATGAACCGTCCCCAATTTTTATGATAATTCAGAGGATTTTTTGAAAAACTCTGTGGTATAAGCTGTTCAGTATCAGCTGCAAGGTAAAAAATTAATTTGCTTGAAAAGATTACTGCTAATACTGATCTTCCTCTGTTTGGCCTTTCCCGCTTATTCTCAAGGTGAAGCTTCAAACTGGTATTTCGGATTTGGAGCCGGGATACGTTTTGACCAGGGCAGCGGAAATATTACAACCCTGGATGATGGCCAGTTATTCACAAATGAGGGATGTGCTTCAATTTCCACCAGCGACGGCCAATTACTTTTTTACACAGATGGATCTACAGTCTATAATCGAAACCACCTTGTTATGTTGAATGGATTCGGTTTGTATGGTGACGCCTCCAGCACCCAGTCCGCTATTATTGTGCCCAAGCCGGACGATATAAATATTTATTACATCTTCACCGTAGACAACAGCCTGGCAAACGGGAATTTCGGTCTTAATTATTCCGAAGTTGATATGACCATGGATGGTGGGATGGGAGCTGTCACCATTAAAAATGTGAATCTTTTATCTCTTTGCTCCGAAAAAATTACGGCGGTATTAAAAGACTGTGTTGATAATTCCGTTTGGGTGGTGACCTTTGCCTCTGAAGATGGATCATCCAATGTTTTTAATACCTTTCACGCCTTTGAGGTTAATGCTACCGGGATCGTTACCCCTTCTGTAAAATCAACATTCCCGATCAGTATCTCAGACATTCGTGGTTACCTTAAACTGTCTCCTGATGGAACAAGGATGGCTTGCGCAAATATGGATGGGGTTTTCCAATCGGGTTTGCAGGACGATGTCTTTTATCTATACGATTTCGATGCCTCAACAGGTTTGGTCTCTAACCAGCAGGAACTCTTTATTAGTTCTCCAAGTCCGAGCCCTTATGGGATAGAGTTTTCACCAAATAACCGCTTTCTTTACGTTCATTCTTCTAATAACGCACCTGCACAGGGGAACAATCCCCAGGACCACCAATCAACACTCACCCAGTTTGATCTTGATGCACCCGACATTCAGGCCAGTGAGTTCACAATAGATCAAAGACAACTTTACAGGGGTGCCCTGCAGCTCGGCCCCGACGGAAAAATATACCGGGCACTGAGTTCAACCTATTCCGGTGGCATTCCCTTCTTAGGTGTTATCAATAATCCGAATGAGGCAGGAGCCGCCTGCAACTATGTTCACCAGGCCATCGACCTGTTCCCAAATCAGTCGTCTCAGGGACTTCCTCCGTTTGACCAGGCTTTATTCAACCTGGAAATAGATATTATTCAAAATGGCGTCAGTTCAACTAATCTCGATCTTTGTCAGGGAGAAACTTATACCCTTGTTGGTGAGGATATCCCGGGAGCGACCTACACCTGGTTGAGGGATGGAATCGTGCTTCCGGAAACGGATGTCGACCTGGTGGTGGATGCAACCGGACACTACGAATTATTCATCGATCCGAATAATGGAGACTGTGCCATAGAGGGCCAGGCCTTTGTTTCTGTTTATGAAGTACCCGTGGCTAATGCTGCCTCCGATATCAACATCTGTGATAATGATAACGATGGGCAGTTCAGCTTTGATTTTGCCGATGCAACCATGGAAATATTAGGCGGACAGGATCCGTCGGTTTTCCAGGTCAGGTTTTTTCTTTCCCAGGCCGGGGCCGATGACGGTTTACCTGACCAGTTGATCCTGCCTTACATAAACTCTGAAAATCCACAGCAGATTTTCGCCAGGATAGAGAATATAAACAACCTGGCATGTTATGATACGACCAGTTTTAATATTGCGGTTTATGATTCCCCTCTGGCCAATAATCCCGGGGATGTTGTGGCTTGCGATGATAATTCAGATGGCGATGATACCAATGGGCAATCTACAACCAACCTGGGCCAGTTGACCGATCTGGTCCTGAACGGGCAAGATCCCGCATTGTTCAATGTAACTTACCATATTAGCCAGGCCGATGCTGACAGCGGAACTTCGGCATTAGCGGAATCATATTATAATACCGTAGCCGATCAGCAAACAATTTTTATCAGGATCGAGAATATCAATAACACTGCATGTTACGCAACCACCAGCATTGAAGTGATCGTAAACCGGGTGCCGGAGGCCTTCGATAGTGCGCTTTATCAATGTGATGAGGATGGAAATCCTGATGGATTCACCCTCTTTAACCTGACGGAAGCCCATGAAGCCCTTTCAGGAGGATTTCCCGATCGTATTACCCGATTTTATCCCTCATTAGCCGATGCTGAAAACGATACCAACGAAATTGACGGTAACTCCTACAGCAATGTTGTAAATCCGGAGTTAATTTATGTAAGAGTGATCAATTCACTTACAGGATGTTTCCGCATCTCGGAATTGACCCTGGATGTGACCGCGACCGATTCTACTGATGCCATCCTGACACTTTGCGATAACGACGGAACGGAGGACGGTTTCCAGACGTTTACGCTCTCCGATGCTGCGGTCGCCATTACGGCGAATATCGCGGAAACCGTACTCCTCAAATATTATGAAAATTATGAGGATGCGTTGCTTGAGGTTGATGAACTTCCGGATGCCTATACCAACTCTGTACCTTATGAGCAAACCCTTTTCGTCAGGGTAGAAAATGACAATGCCTGTTACGGAATTAGTGAATTGCGATTGGTGGTTTACGATTTGCCTGATATAGAGACAGAGGAAGAACGAATTTACTGCCTGAACTTCTTTCCTGATACCATTACGCTGGGGCCGGGATTGCTGAGTGGCAATGAAACAGACTACAGTTATAACTGGTCAACAGGAGAGGTTACACCACAAATTGAAGTGAATGAGGCTGGCACATATACGGTCACGGTTACTAATGCTGATGGTTGTTCGAAGTTAAGGACGATTACCGTGCTTCAGTCAAATATAGCAACCGTAGAATCTGTTGACATTATTGATGCCACTTCCAATAACAGTATTACTATTACTGTTTCAGGAGAAGGGGATTATGAATTTGCTCTTGATGATATAAACGGCCCTTACCAGGAAAGTAATTTTTTCAATAATGTTTCGCCTGGTCTGCATACGATATACATCAGGGACAGGAATAATTGTGGGGTGGTGGAGCGCCTTGTTTCAGTAATAGGTTTCCCCAAATTCTTCACACCCAATGGCGACTCATATCACGACTATTGGCAGGTTCAGGGTGTGAATGGCAATTTTCAGGCGAATAGTGTAATATATATTTTCGATCGTTACGGAAAATTGCTGAAACAGGTTGATCCCTCTGGCCCGGGCTGGGATGGAACCTTTAATGGTCAGTTAATGCCAACGAGCGATTACTGGTTTGTGGTCACCCTTGAGGATGGAAGGATATTTTCCAGTCATTTCACCCTAAAACGCTAACTTAGTGGGAACAAACCCCAAATTAACAGTATGCGTTTTGTTCGCGTAATAACCATTTTTATATTCATTCTGCCACTATCAACGTATGCGCAGGAGATTTCACTTTTCCAGCAATTTAATGGTCGTTACGATTATACCGCTATCGGAAATACGTTAAATCAGGATGAGAACAACCTGGATGGAAGTTTTTGCGAGATTCTTGGGCAGTCTACCGCCACCCTAAATCTTGAGGAGAACCAGGTCCCTGTTGCAGCCTACCTATATTGGGCCGGCTCCGGGACAGCCGATACCGATGTCCTGGTAAACGATCAGCTAATTACAGCAGAGGAGCAATATTCGGTATCATTCAACTCCTCATCGGGTGAGCTGGTTTATTTTTCCTGTTTTACCGATGTCACTCAACTCATTTCAATTTCAGGTAATGGTGATTACACCCTTTCCGGAATTGACATCTCACAGGCCCTTGATGAAAACCCGGGCTATTGCGATACCCGGACGAATTTTGCAGGATGGAGCATATACATTATTTACCAGGACATAAACCTTCCCCTGAACCAGGTAAGCCTGTTCCAGGGATTGGAGATCATTAATACCAATGTGACCGAAAAGACCATTGAACTGGAAAATATCAATGTGCTGGACAATCTCGGTGCGAAGATAGGATTCCTGGCATGGGAAGGGGACGATGCACTGAATTTTGGCGAATCGCTGAGTATTAACGACAACATTTTATCAAATCCACCCTTGAACCTGAGTGATAATGCATTCAATGGAACCAATACTTTTACAAATGCTACTGATTTTTTTAATGCTGACCTGGACGTATATGACATTCAGGACAACATAAGTATCGGAGATACTTCGGCAACCATCAAACTAACCACGGGAGATTTCGACAGCAACGGTAATTTCAGGGCAGACCTTATCATCCTGAATAATATCATCACAGTACTGAACAGTCAGTTGCCGGATGCCACCATCGTTTTGAACTCGATTGAACTGGAGTGCAATTCCAATTTTGTCACGTTAGAATATACGGTTTTCAACACCAACAGTACAGATAACCTGCCTGAGGGGACCGCTATCGCGTTTTACCTGGACGGGGTCCTTGCCGGTCAGTCACAGACCGAGGCAGAAATTCCCATAGGAGAGGGTGAAATGGGAAATATCGTATTGAGTTTTGAGGCAATGCCTGGTTCAATACTCGAGCTAATAGCAGTGGTCGATGATGACGGAACGGGCCAGGGCAATGTTAATGAAACGGATGAGACCAATAATGAGGATATCGCAGTCATCGAGGTACTTTTATCCGAACCGACAATCCAGTTGCCTCCGCTTGCAGAATGTGACAAGGGATTCAATAGCAGCACTTTCGACCTCCTCCGGGAACTGGATGCGATTGATGCGAGCTATGACCTCAGCGCTGCTGAATTCTATACTTCAGAGACTGACGCTATTCAAGAGCAGAACCCTGTTTTAAATCCGGGAAATTATTTGAACATGACCACACCCGAGGAAATATTTATCAGGATTCCTTCCCCACCCTGCTATCAATTGTTCCGATTTGATTTATTGATTGAGAATTGTCCCCCGATAGTTCCCGAAGGGTTCTCACCAAACGAGGATGGTTTTAATGATTGGTTCAACATTCAGGGGCTGTATGATATTTTTGACCAACATCGGCTCTTGATCTATAACCGCTATGGCACTTTGATCTTTGAAGGAAATAACAACCTGAGATGGTATGGCCGATCGAACAAGGGATTAAATGACCGGGGGAAATTAGTACCGGTAGGAACCTACTTTTATGTGCTTCATCTGAACGACCCGGATTATCTGCCACTCAGTGGTTGGGTCTATCTGAATTACTAAGTGTTAAAATAAAGTGTTTTTCATCGATTTTATTTGTTATTTCGTCGATTATTTGACAATTTCACGGCTCAGAACCCCAAGTCTGATCCAGTACGAAATAAAACATGAGCCTGCTAACACCTACACACCCTAAAAAGATTGGTTTTCCCAGCGGGTTGATCCTGCTTCTTTTCCTTTGTTTCAGTCTTGCTCATGCACAGAAAATTACGGTTGACAACACCCTGTCTGCTCAACAGCTTATTCAGGATCATCTTGTTGAAGGATGTGTAGAGGTCTCCAACATCACCTCACCGGTTAATGGATCTATAAATGGATTTTCAAGTTTTGGTTACTTCGAAAGAGGGCTCTCGAACTTTCCATTCGAAAACGGGATTCTTCTAAGCACAGGAAATGCGAATTCAGCCGGGAACAGTACCAACGACAACATACTTAACGACGGTGAGCTCAACTGGGGCACAGATACGGACCTTGAAACGGCTCTCGGCATCAATAATACCCATAACGCAACGACCATCGAATTCGACTTCACCTCGATTTCAAATGTTATTCAATTCAATTATATCCTGGCATCTGAGGAATACTTCGGGAACTTTCCATGTGAATACTCAGATGGTTTCGCCTTCCTGATCAGGGAGGCCGGCAGTAATGATCCGTATACCAATATAGCCCTGATACCGGGAACAAGTATCCCTGTAAACACCAATACGATTCATGATGAGATCGTAGGATTCTGTGCGGCCGAAAATGACACTTTTTTCGATGGTTACAGCATGGGGGACACCAACTATAATGGGAGGACCGTGGTGTTAACAGCTTCAGCCAACATCATTCCTAATGTACAATATCACATAAAACTGGTAATCGCAGACCAGACCGATGAGAACTATGATTCTGCCGTTTTTATCCAGGGAAACAGTTTCAATCCAACGGTCGAACTTGGACCGGATATAACTACCTGCGCCGATAGTTACTCCCTCAATGGTGATATCCAGAATCCATTGGCTTCATACACCTGGTATAGAAATGGAGTTATCCTCCCGGGGGAAAACAATCCTACGCTCGATGTTGGAGCATCCGGAACCTATTCCGTTGAAATCCTTATCCCTCTTGGCGGCGATAACTGCGTTATCACAGATGAACTTCAAGTGAATCTGAGCTCTGAGCAAACAGCCACTTCACTTGTCGATTTTGAACTCTGCGATGATGTAAGTGGTGACCAGGTTGAAACCTTCGATCTCAGTTTAAAGAATACTGAAGCCGAGGCCACTGTTCCACCGGGGAATTATTCTGTCAGCTATCACGTGAATACAACCGAGGCCCAGTTGGGTATCAATCCGATCACAGCTCCAGTTCAGAATTCATCAAATCCTCAAACCATATTTGTAAGAATAGAAGATCTGGACAGTGGCTGCCTTGCATTCACTTCATTCAACCTAAGGGTCAACCCCTTACCCTCTGTAAATAGCCCGGGGACGGTTCAATATTGTGATGATTCGACAGCTGATGGCAGCACCGCCATTGAACTGACTGAACTGAATGGGCAAATAACCGGTGGTAATTCCAATTATACCGTAAGCTATCATTATAGCCCGTCAGATGCCGAGACCGGTGAAAATCCCATTCCTTCTCCTTACATTAACAGCCTCCCGAGTGAGACCCTCTACATTCGCGTGACAGACATTGATTCCGGGTGTCACTCAACAGGTTCATTCGTGATTGAAATTCTCGAAGTACCTGAAATAGATCCACAAACCATTCCCCCTTTAAATGCCTGTGCTCCTGAAGGAGTTGGCTTCGGGCAATTCGACCTTACTGGGGTCATCCCTGATATACTGGCCCAACTGAATGACGCAACAATTAGTTTTCACGTGACCCAGGAGGATGCGGAAAACAATACAAATCCTATAGGGGATGCATCCAATTACGAGAATTCCACAGAAGAATTTCAGGTGGTTTACATTCGGGTTGTTGACAACAATACAGGATGCCATACTGTTATTCCTCTGGAGTTACATGTCAATATCCTGATAACCGGGATCTCCGACCTTGAATTTTATGAATGTGACGATGACTCTGCTGACGGCATAGTCGATTTTGACCTCGAACAACTTGCAGTAACAATAGCAAATGGAATCGAAGACCTTGTCGTGACCTTTTATGAGACGGAGGATGATATGATAAACCAGGTCAATCCGGTTGACCAAAGTGTTCCATATACTGTCAATTCCAGTCCGCACAGTCTTTTTGCACATCTATACCTGCCGGATTGTGAGAGGAATGATGAAGTAATTCTGAATATCAATCCACCTGTGATTCTCCCCCCGGTTGAGCCAATTGATTATTGCGACACCGATTCAGATGGATTCACATCTATCGTCCTTCAAAGTTTCGATGACATCATTACTTCAGGAGAAGGTGATTTAAGCGTTGCATACTTCCTCGAGGAGGAAGACGCTCAGCTAGACCAAAACCCTTTGGGTGGATCTTACACAAATTCTTCAAATCCCACCATATTTTATGCACGGGCAGTTCATAATATAACCGGATGTTTCGATGTGCTGGCATTTGAGGTAAACGTCATCCCTGCACCTGATATCGAACAACCTTCCGAACTTATCATCTGCGATGACAACGATGACGGTTTTTACACCGTTGATCTTGAAGCGTTAATTCCCGAGGTTGTAAATGATACGTCAGATCTGAACATCAGTTTTCACCTTTCACTGGAAGAGGCTGATACCGGAACAAACCCCATAGTAGAAACCGATGCTTTCAATGCTTCATCACAGGTGATTTACATCCGTGTTGAGAATCAACTGACAACATGTTATGCCATTGCCGAAAAATCCATAATCGTGAATACGCTTCCAGTGTTTGTGCCAATCAGCAATTTTCAAAATTGTGAAACGGATGGGAATCAAACCGCTGAATTCCTATTCAACGAGAAAGATGCTGAAATCCTTAATGGCCAGACCGGTAAGGAAGTCTTATACTTTGCGACCGAGGCAGATGCCATTAATCGTACCAACATGATTGACAAAAACAATCCATACAGCAATCTGTCCAGCCCACAGACGATATTTGTAAGGGTGGAAAACCTGACTGACCCTGGATGTTTTGGAACCTCATCCTTTGTACTTGAGGTAGGGTCTGTACCCATCTTTAATCCTCCAACAAATTTCCTTGTCTGTGATGATATTTCAAACGACGGTATTTCAACTTTCAACTTGTCGGAAAAAATAGACGAGATAGCCTCAGGATCACCTGAGGACCTTAGCCTGAGTTTCCATATTTCATTTGATGATGCAGACCAGGCATTGAATGCTATTGAAAATTTGAATTACACCAATATTGAAAATCCTCAACAGATCTATGTGCGGATAGAGAATGGAACCTATTGCCATGCCATTGCGGAATTTGGGTTGAATGTTGTGCAGGTACCGACTGTTAATATGCCTTCAGGGCTGGAGGCCTGCGATTCCGACTATGATGGCAGCACCGTTTTTGACCTTACGGTCTCAGAATTTGAAATCCTGGATGTAAGGGATGACGATATTCAGATTCATTATTTCGAATCGGAAGCCGACCTGTCAAATAACAGCAACGAAATAAGCGACCCGGGGAACTATGAGAATACTTCTAATCCGCAGACTGTATACATTCAGGTCATCAATGTCATCTCTGGGTGTTACGCTGTTCTTCCCCTGGAATTATCGGTGAACCTTCCACCTGAGATCAATCAAATTCCGGTGATCGAGACTTGTGACAATTCCGATTTCATATACGATCTGGACGAGGCCACATCAATATTGTTCAATGACACAACAGGAGTGGACATCAACTATTTCAGTTCCCTCCAAGATGCCGAATCAGAAAGTGATCCATTACCAAACCTATATAATTATTCTTCTGATAATGATGTGATTTATGTGCGAGCCACGAATATTGCTACCGGATGTTTCAGGATCCAGGATTTCCAGTTAAGGGTAAATCCGAATCCCGTGGCTTACGATGCGCCGAATCTTGAAGCCTGTGATGATGACTTCGATTTCCTCCTGGAATTTGATCTTACCCAGCAGAATGCCATCATTTTAAACGGCCAAGATCCGGATGCCCTGACCGTCAGTTATCACGAATTGGAGGAAGAGGCTATTGAAGGGAGCAATCTGCTGGAGGCATCAGCCTACCTTGCCTTTGATGGTCAAACCATTTATGTCAGGGTAGAAAACAATGATACAGGCTGCTATGATATCAACTCATTCAACATAATGGTTTATCGCAAACCAGCCGTCAATATTGAAGATCAGGTAATCTGCCTCGATAATCTGCCACTGGTTGTTTCTGCAGACACCGGCTTTGATACAGACACCTATTCCTGGTCTACAGGAGAGACCACTTCAGAGGTCATAATTGAAGAAACAGGAAGTTATTCCGTAACTGTCACTTCTGAAGATGGCTGTTCAACCACTTCTGATTTCATTGTTATAGAGTCTGAACAAGCCAGCATTGAGATCACGGAAACCATAGATTTCTCCGATCCCAATAATGTGACCATAACCGTGAGCGGAATTGGGGACTACCTATACATCCTGGATGACGGAGAACCTCAGCTATCCAATGTGTTTGAATATGTTTCACTGGGATATCATCTCATCACTGTAATTGACAGAAATGGCTGCGCTTCGGTTACCACTGAAGTACTTGTAATTGATGCGCCCAAATTCATGACCCCGAATAATGACGGGTATTTCGATACCTGGCATATTGTCGGGGTCGAAACCTTGCCAGGTACTGAAATCACGATTTTTGACAGGTACGGCAAACAACTCGCCTATTTAACCTCAACCTCTGAGGGCTGGGATGGTAAGTACAACGGCCAGCTGATGCCGGCCAATGATTATTGGTTTGTGGCCAATGTGGTTCAAGGTCAGCAACGGTTTCAAGTTAAGGGACACTTCGCACTCAGACGCTAAAATAATGTGTAATTTTGCACAATGCGTTTCAAGATAGAATCCGATTTCGAACCTACAGGAGACCAGCCTGAGGCCATCAGGGAGCTGGTTGACGGAATCAATACCGGCGAACCTTATCAAACCCTTCTCGGTGTAACAGGGTCTGGCAAGACATTTACTGTGGCGAATGTCATTGAGGAGGTCCAGCGCCCTACCCTTGTGCTGGCACATAATAAAACGCTGGCAGCCCAATTGTATTCGGAATTCAAACAATTCTTCCCCAATAATGCCGTAGAGTACTTCGTGTCGTATTACGATTATTACCAGCCCGAGGCTTATCTACCCGTTAGCGGTACATATATAGAAAAGGACCTGTCCATCAATGAGGAGATTGAAAAACTGAGATTAAGTACCACCTCTTCATTGCTCTCCGGACGCAGGGATGTTTTGGTTGTTGCATCAGTAAGTTGTCTTTATGGAATTGGGAACCCGGTTGAATTTCAAAAAAATGTGATCACCCTCGAGCGCGACCAGGTTATTTCACGAACCAAGTTGCTTCACCGGCTGGTTCAGAGTCTTTATTCAAGAACGGAAATGGAATTCCGGAATGGTAATTTCAGGATCAAGGGGGACACTGTCGACGTATTTCCGAGCTATGCCGACCATGCCTATCGCATTCACTTCTTCGGAGATGAGATCGAGGATATCGAAGCCTTCGATATCAACACCAACGCCGTAATAGAACGGTATGACCGATTGAATATTTATCCGGCGAATATATTTGTAACCTCTCCGGAACTCCTTCAGAACGCCATTCATCAGATCCAGGAAGATCTTGTTAAGCAATATGACTATTTCAAGGAGATAGGGAAACACCTGGAAGCTAAACGACTTAAGGAGCGGACCGAGTTTGACCTGGAAATGATTCGTGAGTTGGGCTATTGTTCGGGCATTGAAAATTACTCCCGCTATCTTGACGGCCGTGAGCCAGGGACGAGACCCTTCTGTCTGTTGGATTATTTCCCCGAGGATTACCTGATGGTTGTTGACGAAAGCCATGTTACCATTTCACAGGTTCACGCCATGTATGGCGGGGATAGGAGTAGAAAGGAGAATTTGGTCGAGTATGGATTCCGCCTGCCGGCCGCTATGGATAACAGGCCCCTTAAATTCGAGGAATTCGAGGCACTTCAGAACCAGGTGATCTATGTCAGTGCCACGCCTGCCGATTATGAGTTGCAAAAGACAGGTGGGGTTTACGTTGAACAGGTAATTCGACCAACAGGATTGCTGGATCCGGAAATAGAGGTCAGGCCCAGTTTAAACCAGATCGACGATTTAATAGAAGAGATCCAGCAGAGGGTTGAACGAGATGAACGTACCCTGGTCACAACCTTGACCAAGCGCATGGCAGAAGAACTTACCAAGTATCTTACCAGGATCCAGGTTCGATGCAGGTATATTCATAGTGATGTGGACACTCTTGAACGTGTAGAGATCATGCAGGATCTCAGAAAAGGTCTGTTTGATGTGCTGGTTGGTGTAAACCTCCTCAGGGAAGGATTGGATCTGCCCGAGGTTTCACTTGTTGCTATCCTCGATGCCGATAAGGAGGGATTCCTCAGATCAGCGAGATCACTCACCCAGACCGTTGGCCGTGCTGCCAGGCATTTAAATGGAAGGGCCATCATGTATGCTGATAAGATTACCAAAAGCATGCGGATCACCATTGATGAGACCAATTACAGAAGAGAAAAACAGTTGGCCTACAACAAGGAAAATAATATTACACCCAAGGCATTAAACAAAAGCCTCGATAATGCCCTATCAAGAAATTCGGTAAGCACTTACTATTATGAGCAGCAGGCCATGAAGGCAGCAGAAGAAGAAAGTGAATATCTCAGCAAACCCGAATTAGAGAAAAAAATACGGGAAAAAAGAAAGCAAATGGAAGAGGCAGCCAAGGCACTGGACTTCATGGAAGCCGCAAGGCTGAGGGACGAGATCAAGACCTACCAATCAAAATTGGAGGCCTTGAAAGTCTAGTTATACTGAATTTTAAAAATGTCGATCAGGAAATCCGGAGGTATGATCTTGTTAGGAAAACTCTCCATCAGTTCGAGCACGCGGTTAATGGCCTCATGACTCAAGCCCATTCTTAAACCAAAATTATGTAATTTTCGGATTTCCCTGTCTGATGAACTATTTTTCATATTCATCAAGAGGACAAGGCGATGGAATTGTACTATACGCTCACTATGCGACTTTAAATGGACATGAGTGGCAGGATTTTCTAGTAGGTAATCAAAATCTTCCCTGGTTATGTCTAACTGTTTCGCAACTCCCAGCAAGAAGTTATATTCGATCTCCTTCAAATTTTCATCCATCCTGGCGAAGGCGATCATCTCTGAGAGCAAACTGAGCTTTTCTTCTCTGTTTATCATCGTTCAAGGGATTAATTAATATCAATTTAAAATTATGCATATTCAAACAATAATAATCCCCCATAAAACGTTACTGGTCGAAAAATTTTTTGATGTTCATCGAGATTTTTTGAACATAAGCCTGATTTCAAATTTACTTATCTGATTAACAGGCTGTTATATAAAACTCCTCATTTCAGCTGTTTTTATGAATTCCAACAACCATTTTCGATAAACGGAATATCCCAGTTCGTCATTATGAAATTAATAATTATCAGGGGTTAAATTTTATAATTGACAATTTTATATTCTTCATTTTAACAGATTCCTAAAAATGACAAAACTCAGTTAATTTTCGTTTCCGATAGGTTACTTTAGACCCTTAATTCTGATAGAATACACATGTCTCTGACCTACACGAAATACGATTTCACGATCTCAGATAAAGAGATTAGATCCTTGAACCAGGCGTACAAATCAATGAGTCCATTGCAAAGGATCGAATCTCTTTACAACGATTTCGATGCCGATTCGATTATGCTAACAAGCTCCTTCGCTACCACCTCAGCCTTTTTTCTTAAGCTATTTTCCGAGGTAAACCCTGCTCAGGAGGTATATTTTATCGATACGGGGTATCACTTTGACGAAACCCTGAAATATCTTGAAACATTAAAAGAGGTCTATAATCTTAATGTGAAATCGATTAGGGCCTTAGAGGAGGATCATGCTTTTACAACTAGGGACGAGACATGGAATAAAAATCCGGATTTTTGCTGCCATCTCAATAAGGTTAAACCATTGAACGCCCTCAAAAAGAATAGATTGGTATGGGCATCGGGGCTGATGCATTGGCAAAGCGATCACCGGTCAACCCTTGATATTTTTGAGTGGCGTGGTGATATTCTTAAATTTTATCCTTTGCTGGATATGACCAAAGCACAAAGGGACAGTGCAATAGCTGAAATGGAGCTTCCTCCTCATCCCCTTGTCAAAAAAGGGTACCAATCCATTGGATGTTCCCACTGCACCATCCCGGGAGAGAATAGAAACGGACGATGGAACAATAACCCAAAAACCGAGTGTGGTCTGCACCTATAAAAAAAGCTTCCCGGCTAAAGGAAGCTTTAAGACTAATTCAAATGATTCTTTAGAATAATTCGGCCTGAATCTTGACCGGAACGACAAAAGTACGCTCGCCGTTCTTTACTTTTTCGGGAAGGGCCTGGTAATTCAACCGGCCTTTGATAAACCCTTCAAGTTTCTTGTCTTCGGAATCCACGCTAAGAACTACAATTTCATTATGCTTGTTGATGGTCATGGTTACATCGGCATAAATGTCGTGGTCCACAAAAAAGGTTGGATTTTGCAATAACTTACTTACTTCGGAAGTGATAACTTCAGATTCAGTTGTTTTTGGTTCTTTGGCGGAGTCCGGATTCGTGCTTGCAGAAAGCACACTGCTAAACGCTATTAGCCCGATTAGCAGAAAAGATTTCAAAGTTTTCATATCTGTTCGATTTAAATTGATTGTTGTATAAAGGACGACAATTATGAATAAGCTGTTACACAACAAATTGTGAATTAACCATTGTTTAACGTTAATTAATAGTCTGTTAACACCCAGTAGATCAAATAAAAAAAGCAGCCATCCCTGGCTGCTTCAGTCATTATATCTTTATAAAATTCTTATGAAACTACGGCCTGTACTTTGTCTGCGGCTTCCTGAAACTCTATAGCCGATTGTACATCAAGCCCGGAACTGTCTATCAATTCCTTGGCAATGTCGGCATTGGTTCCCTGTAGCCTGACAATAATAGGGACGTTTATAGCATCGCCCATATTCCTGTAGGCATCAACGATCCCCTGAGCAACTCGGTCGCAACGAACAATTCCCCCGAAGATATTGACGAGGATCGCCTTCACATTGGGATCCTTGAGGATAAGCCTGAAGGCAGCCTCAACACGGGCTGCGTCTGCCGTACCTCCGACATCAAGGAAATTTGCCGGTTCACCCCCGGCCTGCTTGATCAGGTCCATGGTGGCCATAGCCAGGCCGGCTCCGTTAACCATACAGCCAACATTGCCATCTAGATCAACATAATTCAGACCTACTTCTTTGGCCTCTACCTCGATCGGGTTTTCCTCACGTATATCTCTTAATTCAGCATAATCCTTATGCCTGAAAAGGGCATTATCATCGATCGTTACCTTGGAATCTACCGCCAAAATCTTATCATCACTGGTCTTTAAAACCGGGTTGATCTCGAAAAGGGTGGCATCAGATTTTGAATAAGCAGTGTAGAGGGCCATGACGAATCTTACCATTTCCTTAAAGGCCTGTCCTTTCAATCCCAAATTAAAGGCTACGCGCCTGGCCTGAAACGGCATAATTCCCACAGCAGGATCGATAGACTCTGTAAAGATCAGGTGAGGGGTCTTTTCTGCCACTGTCTCGATGTCCATACCGCCTTCGGGGGAATACATGATCATATTCCTTGCATTTGCACGGTCAAGTAAAACCGACATATAATACTCTTCGGGCTCACTGCTGCCCGGATAGTAGACGTCTTCCGCGATAAGAACCTGATGCACTTTTTTACCTTCTGCCGAAGTCTGGGGCGTGATCAAATTCATCCCGATGATCTTTCCGGAAATCTCCTTTACCTCATCAAGGTTTTTGGCTAATTTAACACCACCGCCTTTTCCGCGCCCACCTGCATGCACCTGTGCTTTAATGACATACCAGCTTGTGCCGGTATCTTCGTTCAATTTCTTGGCAGCGGCCACTGCTTCTTCTGGAGTTTCGGCAACAATCCCGCGTTGCACGCGGACACCAAAACTGTTTAAAATGTCCTTTCCTTGATACTCGTGTAAATTCATAGATGAGATGCTAAAATTGTGCTGCAAAGGTAATCAACAGGTAGGTTTATAACAACAATTTTCTTTAGGCCTGAATGATTCATTTTACAAAAAAGTTAATAGCTTTACCCTCTTGACACTAAAACAGAAAAATTCAATCATGACTAATGGCGATTTATTAGGCATAGGCAAAGAATTCGGATGTCCGCTGTATGTATATGATGGAGATAAGATCCGCGGACAATTCAACAGGCTGGAATCAGCCTTTAAAGAGGTAGACTCCCTGCGTATTCATTACGCCGTAAAAGCCTTGTCTAACCTGTCAATATTGACATATTTAAAAAGTCTCGGGTCTTGCCTTGACACGGTCTCTATCCAGGAAGTGGAACTTGGGTTAATGGCCGGATTTTCTCCTCAAAAGATTATTTATACTCCGAACGGAGTGTCCTTTGAAGAAATTGAGAAAGTTGCAAAAAAAGGAGTTCAGATCAATATTGATAATTTGGCCATTCTTGAAGAATTTGGTACCAAACACCCCGAAACACCGGTCTGCATCAGGATCAACCCTCATGTAATGGCAGGGGGAAACACCAATATCTCTGTCGGGCATATCGATAGCAAATTCGGGATTTCTATCCACCAGATACCGCATGTATTGCGGATCGTAGGGAACACAGGTATGGTGATAAACGGGATTCACATGCATACCGGAAGTGACATCCTTGATGTAGGGGTATTTCTATATGCCAGCAATATACTTTTTGATGCCGCCATTCAATTTAAGGATCTCGAGTTCATAGATTTTGGTTCCGGATTTAAAGTGCCCTATCACGAGGGTGACATCGAGACCAATGTGGAGGATTTCGGGGAGCAGCTAACTAAACGTTTTAATCAGTTCTGCCGGGATTATGGTAAGAATCTGTCCCTGGCATTTGAACCTGGAAAGTTCCTTGTGAGTGAAGCAGGTTATTTCCTGGTCAAGGTAAATGCGATCAAGCAAACAACCTCAACGGTCTTTGCTCAGATCGATTCTGGCTTTAATCATTTTATAAGACCGATGTTCTACGGCTCACAACACCAAATTCTGAATATTTCTAATCCGGATGGAAAGGAAAGATTTTACTCGGTGGTCGGTTATATCTGCGAGACTGATACTTTTGCAAACAACAGGCGTATCCCCGAAATAAATCCCGGTGATGTGCTCGCATTCAGGAATGCCGGTGCGTATTGCTACAATATGGCCAGCAATTATAATTCGCGTTTGCGACCAGCCGAGGTACTATGGCTGAATGGTGAGGCAACACTTATCCGTAAGAGGGAGAGCTTCGAGGATCTTGTCCAGAATCAAATCCTCGTGGATTTTGATTGATTTCGGCACCTTTCCTATCTTTAAGGGAAATTAAAGAGTGCGCTACCTAATTATTTTTCTGGCTGCCATCCTTTTCTCCTGTTCTCACGAACCGGAGATGAATCCTCTTGAAAGAGCATTGGCCTCAGAATCGACCCTTATCCGTCAGGTTATAGATAGTGTAGACCAATACGAGGTTCAAATAAAATTAACCCTTATAGATCGGGAAGATGATACCGTTAAATTCAGGGAATTCGATTTTCGTCTTGATGATTCGATATATTTCTATCCGGCCAGCACGGTCAAACTTCCGGTTTCGATCCTGGTACTTGAACAATTACAAAAAGATGATCGCTTAAGCTTAGACACCCCGTTTTTTGTTGAGGGAGATTCTGTTTTCACCACTTTGAGGGCAGACATACGGGACATCTTTGCAGTTAGCAGCAATGAAACATTTAACCGGCTTTTCGACTATCTCGGAAAGGACAGTATCAATTTAAAACTACGCGAGAAAGGCCTCAGTCCTGTCAGGATCTCCCACAGGCTATCGACAAATGACGCCTATAACCTCGCTACAAAGCCACTCATAATTCAGCAAGGTGATTCATCACTGGTCACAACGGGATCTGTGATCAACAGCCCGATTGAAAAACTAAAGATTAACAATCTATTTAAAGGAGTAGGCTATTACAATCAAGATGAATTGATCATGGAGCCCATGGATTTCACCGAGCGAAATTTCCTGCCATTAAGCACCCTGCACCAGACTTTAAAACGGCTGATCTTCCCTGGGCATTTTAGAGAGTCTGAAAGATTTAACCTCACCGAAGAACATCGCGATTTCCTGATGTCAAGCATGGCGATGTATCCCCGTGAGCTAGGTTATGACATAGGAACCTACTATGACAGCTATGGAAAGTTCTTTATTTTCGGGGACAAGAAAGAAAATATCCCCGGGCAGTATAAAATTTACAATAAAGTTGGTTATGCCTATGGATTTTTAACCGACTCCGCTTATATAATAGACACGGAAAATAATACTGAATTCCTGATATCTGCCACATTACATGTTAACCGCAACGGTATTTTTAACGATGATCAGTACGAATATGAGGAGATCGGGATCCCTTTCCTGGCGCAGCTCGGTCGTGAAATATACCAGCAGCTAAAAAAATACTAATGAAAGAGCCCGGGAAAAAGAATGGCAGGAGAAATCTTGAAAAGGTCCTCGGACTAAAAGACCTCGTCCTTCTTAATATTGCCACCGTAATCGGGCTTTCCTCACTCACACAGGCTGCTCAGTTTGGATGGTCAAGTTTCCCGCTTTGGATACTTGCGGCGGCCTTTTTTCTCATTCCGCTGGGAATAGCAGTAGCTGACCTAAGCGGAAAAATGCCGGGTGAGGGCGGATTTTATCAATGGACGAAAAACGCATTTGGCGAATGGCATGGTTTCGTGGCAGCCTGGTCATACTGGTTGAGCAATATTGTGTGGTTGCCAACTGTCCTCTTAACAGTCGTAATGTCTGCCTTTTATATTTTTGGGAATCAATACCTGGATATTCGTACGAACACTTGGCTCATCGGGGGAATCTGCCTATCTCTACTATGGCTGATTATCCTTTTGAACATCTTCGGGCTGAGAATCGCAAAATGGATTCAGAACATAGGCGCAATCAGTCTTTATGTGCTATTTGGTCTTTTATTTATAGCAGCGGTAATTCTGATGCTGAAATCCGGTCCTGCCCAACCTATCAGTCTGAAAGCATTCATCCCTGACCTTAAAGATTTTTCGGTCCTTCCTTTTTTTGCCGCCATTGCCTTTTCTTTTGGAGGATTTGAATTGGCATCGGTCATGTCTGAGGAGATCAAAGAACCCGAAAAGAATATCAACAAGGCGATCTGGATATCCGGCATATTTATCACCTTATTCTACCTTATGGGCACGTTTGCCTTATTGGTTTCGATTCCTTCCGGCGAGGTGAATATTGTTGACGGGATAGCCCAGGCCTTTTACCTTATAGACGATTCACTAGGCTGGCCTGTAATAGGTCCCTCAGGAGCACTATTGGTGACCCTGGGAACTATCGGACTTTTCGGGGCCTGGCTTAGTGGAAGTGCAAGATTGCCATTTGTGATAGGGTTGGACAATTACCTTCCACCGCTGTTGGGAGAACTTCACCCAAAATATAAATCCCCTCATGTCTCCTTGATATTGCAGGGTATACTGATCTCTGCTCTTTTTATCATTTCGATCGCCGGCAGTCAGATCAAAGAGGCCTATTCGGTACTTTATGACATGTCTGTTGTCTTGTATTTCATTCCTTTCCTTTACCTGTTCGCATCTTTTCTGTGGCATAATCGTAAGAAAGAATATTCATCAAAAAGCCGGAATTCAATTAAAATCAGTAAAACTAGAGTATGGATTTGTGCATGTTTGGGATTTAGCGTAATTTTTCTTTCAATAATTATGGCCTTCATGCCATCAGGAGCAATAGTTGACCGTACAACCTTTTACGTTAAAATAATAGGTGGCACCTTATTGCTGAATGGAATAGGGCTTCTGTTTTACTATAGAAAACGAAACTGACCAAAATGAGATCATTTCAGGTAAATGCCAACATCAGGGAAGCGGAAACCCTGCCAGCTTCATTTTACCGCAGTGAAGATATTTTCGAACAGATTAAGGAAAAGGTCTTTGTCAAAACATGGCAATTTATAGGAGATGAGAACCTGCTTCCTCTTTCTGAATATGTTCATCCCTTTATACTAATGGATAACTACCTGACCGAACCCCTGGTCCTGACAAGGGACAAGGAGGATAACATCAGGTGCTTCAGCAATGTATGCACCCACCGGGGAAATATTGTCGTAAGTAATCCTGGCAAGAACAGGCAGTTAATCTGCATGTATCACGGGCGCCGATTCGGCCTTAATGGTGCTTTTAAGTCGATGCCCGAATTTGAGGAAGCCGCAAACTTTCCGAGGCCTTGCGACGATTTGAGGGAATTCATGCTGAGAGCATTGGGGCCTTTCCTGTTTGTAGGCCTGAATCCAAATTTCGACTTTGATGAAGTTCTGGGCCTGATGACCGAGCGAATCGGCTTCCTTCCGCTGCATGAATTTAAATATGACCCCAGCAGCACCAGAGATTATCTGGTGAATTGCCATTGGGCACTATATTGTGATAATTACTTGGAAGGGTTTCATATTCCCTTCGTGCACCACGATTTGAATCAGGCACTTGATTACGGCAATTATACCACTGAATTATATGATCACGCCAGTCTTCAGATTGGCTATGCTGCCGATGGAACCGAAGTTTTCGATTTACCCGAATATCATAAGGATTATGGCAAGCAGATCGGGGCCTATTATTACTGGATCTTTCCGAATATGATGTTCAACTTTTATCCCTGGGGCCTGTCTATCAACATCGTTAAACCCATAAGCCTCAGCAAAACACGTGTTAGCTTTATCACCTATGTATACGATGAGACCAAATTCAACCAGGGAGCTTCAGCCATGCTTGATAAGGTAGAGCGCGAGGATGAGTTTGTTGTGGAAGGCGTACATAAGGGTGTACAATCCCGATTCTACAGCACGGGGCGCTTCTCACCTACTCGTGAAAAAGGCGTTCATCATTTCCACCGCCTGTTAGCCGAATACTTGAAAAAAGAAGAATCTTAGCCCAAATTCCTGCCAGACCTGACCAACAAAGTTTAAACAAGACAGAATGAAATTTTCCTATTACCTGATTGCCTTAATGGTGGTGTTACCATTAACACTTTTTTCCCAGAAGCGTAAATCTAACGACATAAAAGCGAACATTTCCGTTCATGATTCCATGTTCAATGGATTTAAATGGCGGAACATCGGGCCGTTTCGAGGAGGCCGGAGCGTTGCCTCAACCGGGGTTGTTGGTCAGCCTCATACCTATTATATGGGAACCACGGGTGGAGGTGTATGGAAGACCACCGACGACGGGATCACCTGGAGAAACATCTCTGATGGTTTCTTTAAAACAGGTACCGTAGGAGCGATTGCTGTAGCCGAAAGCGATCCGAATGTTATCTACGTCGGAATGGGGGAACATGCAGCGCGTGG
>JBFKFP010000018.1:0-27071 GCA_041618535.1 Flavobacteriaceae bacterium | reverse complement strand
GCCAGCCAGGTAAAACAAATCCTTATTGAATCGGGTCTGCCATTGAATACCAAAGTAGTGGTTGGTGGTAACTCTGGTGATATCAGGCCTTTTAGCGATTTGTCAAAATCGGGGAAGATCGTTAACGCTTACAATGCCTTAATCTACGCCACAAAAATGGCGGCTAATTAAACTTATGATTAATGAGATCCGTCTTGATTTTTATTTTTTCGGCGGGAATAATCTTGTCGTGTAAGGCTCCTCAGGGACCTTCCGAGAGTGCGCTTACAGAAAGAACGATTCAGTTTAACTCTGAACAGCCGGGATACTGGCAGCAGCATGTCGATTACAAAATGGATATTGACATGGATGTAAGCAGCTATCGTTATAAGGGAACACAAACCCTGGTTTATACAAATAATTCACCCGACACTCTTAGACGGGTGTATTATCACCTTTATTTCAACGCCTTTCAGCCCGGCAGCGAGATGGATATTAGGTCTAGAACCATTGCCGATCCTGACAGGCGGGTCAGGGACAGGATTTCGAAATTGAAGCCCGATGAAATAGGGTATATTGAAGTAAATACCCTCAAACAGGATGGGGTGCCCATTAACCATGAAACCTCAGGAACCATTCTTGAGGTTGATCTGAACAGTCCGTTGATGCCAGGTGAAGCAACAACTCTTTATATGGAATTTAACGCCCAGGTCCCTCTGCAGATAAGAAGGTCGGGCAGGAATAACCGCGAAGGCATTGCCCTTTCCATGACTCAGTGGTACCCGAAACTAGCGGAATACGACTATGAAGGCTGGCATGCCGATCCGTACATTGGAAGGGAATTCCATGGGGTATGGGGTGATTTTGATGTGACCATTCACATCGATAAAAACTATGTGTTAGGAGGTAGCGGATATTTACAAAATCCAAACCAGGTTGGACATGGATACGAGACAGCTGTGCTTGAGCGCCCTGTTGGCAAAAAGTTAAGCTGGCATTTTTTTGCTCCTGATGTACACGACTTTACATGGGCGGCCGATCCAGATTATATACATGATATGCACCAGGTTCCTAATGGGCCAATGATTCACTTTTTCTACCAGGATGATCCGAAAATTATTGATAACTGGAAAAAGCTGCAACCCAAAGCTGTCGAGCTGATGAATTATTTTAATTCCACGCTCGGACCATATCCATATGAACAATACTCGATTATTCAGGGAGGTGACGGCGGAATGGAATATGGAATGTGCACCCTGATTACGGGAGAAAGGAATTTTGGCAGCCTTGTTGGAGTAACAGCTCATGAAATGGCTCATAGCTGGTTTCAATTTGTGCTGGCAACAAATGAGTCTAAGCATGAATGGATGGATGAGGGTTTCACCAGCTATATTTCTGCTCATGCCATGAACCATGTAATGAACAAGGGCCTGGTAAATCCCAATTCTGGATCGTACCGTAGTTATAGGCAGTTGGCAACCTCTGGATTAGAACAACCCCAAAGCACACATGCAGACCGTTATGAGTTCAACTCTGCCTACAGCGCCTCAGCCTATAGCAAGGGCGCAGTTTTCCTGGCTCAACTCGGCTATATTATTGGTAAAGATCAACTAGAGGAAACTTTAAAGCGGTTTTATAAAGAGTGGAGTTTCAAACACCCGACGCCCAATGATTTCATCAGGGTGGCTGAAAAGGTTTCCGGATTGGAACTCGACTGGTATCTTACAGATTGGACAAAGACCACCAACACTATTGATTACGCCGTAAAAGATGTTTCCGAATTCCGTGAAGGAGCCCGTGTGACACTTGAACGGATAGGGCTAATGCCTATGCCGATAGATATTCTGGTAGAGTATAATGACGGGTCTGAAGATCAATTCTATATCCCTCTTCGGATGATGAGAGGTGAGAAGCCGTCCAATGGAGTGCGCAGGACTCTGGAAGACTGGGCCTGGGCTTATCCAAGCTATTCCTTTAGCCTTGAACGCCCGACAAGTGATATAAAAAACATCACCATAGATCCTTCCGGGCTGATGGCTGATATAGACCGCAGCAACAATACTTACAGCAACGCTGCCTATAATTAATCGTGATTCACTCTCGACCTGTTATACCAGGGAAGGTCTTTATACATCTCTATCCTTGCTACCCGCTCCCTGTTATTGAGTTTCAAGTGCGATTTGTCAGTGTACTTACTTCGGAAACCTAAGAGGTGGAATATCTGCCTGGCGAACAGCCTGGCTATTCTCAGGTTTACCTGCAGTGTTCCGCTTTCCTTATCCTTCCAGGAAACGCCGGGTAATATGGTCAACAACCCGTCTGCCTTCCTCTTGCGAAGTAATTCGGAGAGGCTGAGGAAAAAGGGATGTATTCTTCTGATAATGAAATAACCTTCCCTGCCCTTTTGCTGATACAAGGGCATGAAGATTCTCGCACTGTAAGTTGCTTTCAGGATCTCGCCGTTCGATTCGGCTAAAGTGGTTCCCTTTTTTACATTCTGAAAACTCTCAAAGTTTGGATACATCTGAAAGATGTCGCCATTGGATATCCGATGAAGGTGAATGATCTCAAAAACCTGACTCAGGTGCCTGGCGTAGCGTTTTAGCTGATCATAGTATTTTTCAAAATCGTGTTCGTGCTCACCGTTCAGTGATCCTGTATTCTTCAGTGTTAGGTAAACAAACGCCAGGGCATTCGAAATAGCCTCCCTTTTGTCATGCTGGCCTGATTCGAAGCCTATGGACACATATCCTCTTTCATTGATATAACTCAGTAGGGGGCCCGAAAGATGCTCTTCTATACCAAGAACAACAGGAACCGGGTATTGATCGGAAAATTTCCTGTTGATAAGTGCATCGTTGATTGTGATAAAAGGTAAGGTTTCACTTGAAGTGGTATGCAGGTCGATAAAATAATAGGGGGGGTTATTCCTGGCAATGATGTTTTTTAATACCTGGTAAAGCTCGTACTGCTCATGTTCTTCGTCGTTAAGAACCGTTTTGCGATCAAGGGCTTCAATTTCAGCTTCGGTCCAAATTCTGTTCAGATCCTTGTTGATGAATCGCTGGCTTTTCTTGAGAGCGGCAAGATTTCCGGCAATGGCGTAAACAGATCCGTTAACATCCTTGGGGTCAATCCTCTCGAATAGACGCTTCAGGGCAAATACACCGGCTGGTTCATTTCCGTGAATACCACCAAAAAAGACCACGGTGGGGCCTTCTTCTTTTTCGATCTTTCCGATAAACCGCCCTACTTTCAGAATAATGTCCAGGGCCTTACTGTAAACTTCAACCATCTTTTCAGACATCATTTGATGTGATGATTCCAACCAAAAGATTCTCGCGAACCACCGGAAGACAATCAACCTGGTAACGCTTCATCAGCTCTTTTACCCGCTTAACGGATCCACCTTGAGGAATAGTTATGAAATCAGTGTGCATAACCTCTCCTACCGCGCTTTGCAGTTTCTCCTTATTTCCTAGAAACGATTTGATGTCGTTCCAGCTTAACATGCCAATGATGTGCTTATCAGAATCAATAACTGGCATATGGTGTATGTTTTTCCATTTCATGATATTAATAACCAATTCCACACTGTCCTTTTCGTCGACAGAAAAAATATCGGTGCTCATAATATGCTCAACCCGCCTGTTGGTTTTGAATTTATTTGGTGTATCGGAATCCAGAACTCTCCAAGATGATACCGGAAAATTGTTCTCCTGCTTCTCATACATATGGGTGGTAAGAATCTGGGCGGCCTCATATGGTTTATTCTTTAACTGTAGATTCCGATAGCAGGCAGTTATCCATTCAGAGCCTGTTAAATTCTTCACGCGATTCTCAATGATTGTGAGGTAATGTTCTGCATCGCTGGAGTCAACATTCATTGAATACAAGCCTCTGTAAGCCATTGGAAGAAGTTCATCAAGAATAAGGCTGTGGCTAGATACGGTCTTGCCTGCCCATTCGAATTGAGTGTTCATGCCATAACGGGCTGCATTGTAAAAATTAGACTTGGCATTCTTAAAATTCATCTTTTTTTCAATATTCTCGTATTTCTTCGGCCTGCCCTTCATCACGCCTATCCAGAACATCATGTTGGCAATCTCGTCAGAAACGGTAGGACCAGAAGGTATGTACCTGTTCTCAATTCTCAAGTGAGGCTTACCCCCTCCAACGCCATAACAAGCCCTGTTCCACCTGTAAACTGTGCCATTATGCAAATTGAGGGCCTTAAGTTTGGGGATTTCTCCCTGTTCCAACATCTCCACGCTGTCTAAGAAATATTCGGCTGTTACCAGACTTCTGAACCTCGATATATTATCTTTAAAGATGTCGCTAACGGTTCCCTTGGTCCAATCGCTTCCAAAGCTAACCCTTGACTGCTTTTCATTCAACATAAATGAATTGGCCCTGGTATCAACACTCTGTGTGAACAGGGCAATCCGGGTTTCGCTCCACAACTCTTTGCCAAAAAGCAGTGGCGAGTTTGTACACACGCTGAGTATTGGCCCTGCAACAGCCTGGGCCCAATTATAGGTGTCGATAAATTCATCTGGGCTTACCTGCAGATGAATCTGGAAACTCGTATTACAGCCCTCAAGTAAAACTGAATCGTGCAACAGGTTCAGTTCATCCACACCTTTGATATGTATTTCGAAGTTGCCTCTTCTGGATTCACGAATGGCGTCATTCAAAACAAAATATCGCTGAACATTGGCCATGTTCTCCAGTTTGATATGGCTTAGCGAAAGGGTTGGCAGTATGCCGGTAAGAAGCACCCGGGTATCGTGTTTCTGGCATGCTTTTTTGGCTTTTTCCAACAAAGATTTGAGTTGGCTTGCAATTTTTCTGAAGCAGTCACCCCTCAGCTCGAAGGGGTCAAGGTTGATCTCGAGATTAAAACTTCCTATTTCCGTAGTGAAATGCTCGTCACTGATGTCTTCCAGGATTTCCAATGCCTTTGGGCTGGGATTAAACTCCTTGTCGACCAGGCAAAACTCCTGTTCAGCACCAACTCGAATCGGTGATTTTTCAATGATCCCCTCGGCGATCATCTTGTCTAGTGCTTCAATGTCCCTGACAAGCTGATGAATATAGTTGGCCTTGTCTTTTTTAGACGTAAGCTTGATCACCTTTAATTCACCCATAATACGTTGTTCGAAAATGAATAAGATTTTAATATACTCTGCATATCCTTGCTAAAATATGATATTTATCATGAGGGGTAGTGGGTTATTTTTATTTTTGTTTTCAACATGAGATTCACCCTAAGGCGTAAAGACCGGCTAAAAAGCCAGAAATTGATCGATAAGATATTCGATGAAGGAAATTCAATTACAGTTTTTCCTTTAAAGCTGTTTTATGTCAAAACCTCCCTAAATGAAAAAGGTTTGTGTAAAATGGGATGCAGTGTGTCCAGCCGAAACTTCAGGAAAGCCCATGAGCGGAATAGGATCAAACGGCTTATTCGCGAGTCATATCGCAGGTTGCGGCCAGAGATTTTTAACAACATGACAACACAATGTGCGTTTATGATTTTGTACATTGGAAAATCGATGCCTGCTTACGAACATATTGATAAAGCTTTAGAGCAGCTTTTAAAAAAACTTAAGAGGGAGGTGTCTTCCTAAATAAAAAACCATGAGAAAAAAGATATTGATTCCCGCTATGGCTGTGCTGCTTTTCTTTAGCACGACCGCTTTTCAGAACGATTTTTTTGAGATCGCTAAACAGATTGAGATCTTCACCACGGTATTCAAGGAACTCAATATGAATTATGTGGACGAGACTAACCCTGGTGATCTGATGAACACGGCTATAAAAAATATGCTGAACGAACTGGATCCTTACACCGTGTTCATGAATGAACAGGATGTTGAGGAGGCGATGATCAACAGTGTGGGCGATTATACGGGGATTGGCGCCAGTGTTAAAACATTAAAGGACAAGCTGGTTATTGTTGAGCCATATAAAGGATACCCGGCCGACCTGGCCGGATTGAAGGCCGGGGATGAAATAATTAAGGTAGGTGACGTGATTGTGGCTGATTTTACCGAAAATGCCGGTAATCTGCTCAGGGGCGCTGCAGGTTCTGAGGTGAGGATCACTTATCGCCGGCAAGATGAGACCAGGGAGGTTTCCATAACCCGTCAGGAGGTTGAGCAAAAGGCGGTTCCCTTGTATCGTTTAGTTGATGAAAGCACTGGTTATATCGCTTTGTCAAAATTTACCGGTACGGCCTCTTATGAGGTGTCTAATGCTTTAAGACTTTTGAAGGCGGATGGAGCCAGGCAACTCATTCTCGATCTGAGAGGCAACCCGGGCGGGCTTTTAAGGGAGGCTATAATGATTGTTAATCTCTTCGTTCCGAAGAATCAACTGGTCGTAACCACCAAATCTAAGGTGGATAAATACAATCAAACCTATTTCACCCAGAGAGAGCCAATTGATACAGAAATACCAATCGTCGTTTTGATAGACGGTAAAAGCGCTTCGGCCAGTGAGATCGTTTCCGGTGCGCTTCAGGATCTTGACCGTGCTGTTGTAATAGGTACAAGGAGTTTCGGCAAGGGATTGGTGCAACGCCCAAAGCAACTTACCTATGGTACCCAGATGAAAGTTACCATTTCCAGGTATTATACCCCGTCAGGCAGATGCATCCAGGCACTGGACTACTGGAATAGAGACGAAAAGGGCAATGCAACGCGCGTTAATCGTGAAAACTATACCGAATTTAAAACAAAAAACGGACGTTCGGTATATGACGGAGGGGGCGTAGAGCCCGATATAGATATAGCCTCGTCAAAGCTATCCCCTGTGACCAGGGCGATAATGGACGATGATTATATCTTCGACTATGTGACGCAATATTATTACTCTAATGAACAGCCGGAACTGAACAGTTTTGCTTTGGGTGATGCCGATTTCGCCGATTTCAAATCTTATCTGAACGCCCGTAGTTTCGCGTTTGAAACCCAAACCGAGAGAGAACTTGAAAAGGTTTTGGCTGTTGCTATGGATGAAAAACTGGACGATGCCATATCGGTCGGGTATCGTAATCTGATAAGTCAATTGAGTGCTTATAAGGATCAGGCTGTTGATAAAAACAAAGAGCAGCTTCTTGCCCTGATAGAAAATGAGATTATAAAACGCTATTACTATCGTGAAGGGATGTATGAATATTACCTGGCAAACAACGAAGAGATCGTTAAGGCAACAGAGTTGCTTGCTAACCCCGATAAATACAATTCATACCTTAAACCCTTTTAACGAAGCATTAAAAAATAAAGTCTATCTTTATAATAAAGAATAACATTCTCCATGTTACGCTTTGTTTTATTCATGCCCCTGTTTTGCGCGTTTTCCTACGCTCAGGAATTTGCCCATAACGTTTATTTCGACACAGATAAATTTATTGTTAGCAAACAGGAAGAGCAAAAGTTCCAGAATTTTTTAGATCGTCTCGATTCAGTGGCGATTAAGAAAATCACTATCTATGGTTTTTGTGATGATCGAGGCACGGATGAATATAACTTATGGCTCTCAAAAAAAAGGGCTAATACTGTTAAATGGTATTTTACTGATAATGAATTCTCGGAGAAATTGATCACTGTTCTTGACGGAAGAGGAGAAATTGCGATCGATCCCCTTAAAGGGGACAACCTGAGTCATATCAGGCAAAGCAACAGGCGGGTTGATATTTTTGTTGATGCCCAAAAAGGGAAGAAAACAAATGATTCTCTCGAGATTCCAACAGCACAGGAGATACTGAGGGGAAACCTGGAAGTTGGTGATAAGGTCAGGTTGAAAAACATCTATTTCAAAACTGGTTACAGCCATGTGATGCGAGAGTCCATTCCCACATTAAAGGAAGTTGCTGATATCCTCCTGGAGCGCACTGATATATATTTCACAGTTCAGGGTCATGTATGTTGCACTCATGACACCTATGATGCCGTTGATCGGGCCACGGGAAAACGAAATTTATCGATTTCGAGAGCTAAGTTTATCTATAAATATTTCCTAAACAGGGGAATCGATAAAAAACGAATGAAATACGTGGGTTTGCGGAGAAAATTTCCTTTGGGTGGGAAACCAAAATTTGACCGAAGGGTCGAGATCCAGATCACATTTGTGGCTAATAACGACTAGCTGGATTTATCGTTAATCATCAGGATATGGGGAATGCCGTCTTCCAGGTATTCTTTTCCTTTTTCCCTGAACCCTATCTTATTATAGAAATCCTTCAGATAGGTTTGGGCCGATAAGGCAACACAATCGGATTTGAAATGCTTTCTTACCGAATCCATTGCGGCTTTCATGATTTCATAAGCCAGCCCCCTGGCCCGGGAGTTCTCCTTGACAACCACCCTGCCTATTGAAGCTTCTTTAAAATAATCGCCGGGCCTGAAAGCGCGCGCATAGGCCACTAATTCATAATTATCATATCCTAAAACATGAAGAGCTAGTTGATCTTTACCGTCGGGATCCTGGTAAATACACTGTTGTTCAACAACAAAAACCTCACTTCTCAATTGAAGCAGGTCATATAGTTCCTTGTTTGTTAGCTGATCAAACCTCTTAACTATTATCCTCATGCCTAGTCCTGAATAATGATATCCTTGGGTCCCTTTTTACCGAATTCAGGCTGAATGTTAACATGATTAATGTTGAACTTTTCAAAGAGTGTGGTTTTTATCTCCCTTAAAACCTGATTGAATTCGGATATACTGATGTCCCGTTCAAAATCGACGTGAGCCTCAAGGTGTGTTTCCTCCTCGTTAAGCTGCCATACATGTATGTGGTGAATATTCTTAACCTGGTTTATAGCCTGTACTTCCTTTACGATATTCTGTATCGCAATATGATCAGGGGTGAATAGCATCAATACCTTAAACGAGTCTTTTAATAAATCGAAGCCGACAAAAATAAGGTATATGGCAATGGCAAAGGTCAGAAGGCTGTCTACCCAGAAAAGTCCATAAAACTTCATTAATAAACCCCCTATCAATACCGCCACACTGGCCATCATATCAGTAAATAAATGCAGGTAAGCGCTGCGCATATTCATGTTTTTCCTGCTCTCGCCCCTTAATAAAAGAACACTGAATCCATTTCCAAGAATAGCGATAAATGAAAGCCAGATTACAATATTTGATTCGATTTCTACCGGCGACTGAAAGCGCTCTATGGCTTCGATAATGAGGAAAACCGCGATTATAACCAGGGCAGAGGCGTTTACGAATGCCGCTAGGATCTCCGCTCTCTTAAATCCGAAAGTACGTTCCAACGAAGCGCTTCGTTTTGATAATCGCGCAGCTATATAACTAACTACAAGTGAAACCGTGTCTGAAAGATTGTGTAAGGCGTCACTTAGCAGGGATATGCTTGAGGAGATAAAGCCACCAATAACCTGGGCTATCGTAATAAAAAGGTTGAGGAAAATTGCAATTAACAGCCTGCCTCCTATATTCTGGTGGTGATTGTGAGTATGATTATGCCTGTGCTTATACCCCATTTAACAGGATAACGGAATTTTACCTACTCTTCTCTCATGTCTGCCGCCTTCAAATTCAGTATGAATAAAGGTGCCTACCATTTCAATGACCTGAGGTATTGCAGTGAACCTGGCTGGAATACTTAAGATATTAGCATCGTTATGCTGACGAGCCAATGCCACAATCTCTTTATTCCAGCAGAGAGCTGAACGGATCTTCTGATGTTTATTCGCGGTCATGTTTGCACCATTCCCACTTCCACAAATGATAATTCCGAGGTCTGAAGTCCCATTTTCAACATCCTCTGCAACAGGGTGAATAAAATCGGGATAATCAACACTGTCTCCTGAATTGGTTCCGTGATTGATGACCTTTATCCCTTTACTTTCAAGGTCCCGTACAATCGCATTTTTATAGTCTGTCCCGGCGTGATCGTTTCCAATAGATATAGTCATGATTTATTATTCTGATTATGTGGTCTTAAAATTACAAAATATGAAGAGAGCAACTTCCTACTTGTTAGTTACTTTTTAAAATCAAGGTTAATAACTATTAATGATTGCTGATAAGTCTTTTTCCTTAATTAAAAAATAATTCGTAGTTCAAAAAATTATTGATTTAACAAAACTTTAAAGCTTTAAATAATGAGTAAAAAATCAACTTAAAAAACGCTTTTATAAACTCCTGAAATGAAATAATTTATCAAGAAATACCCTTATGTTTCACTTATTAACCGATGTTGATTGTAGTTTATAAATTACTTATAATTAGCACTTTAACTAAAGTATTTCCTGTTGATATTCCATTAAGGTATGTGAATATTGTAAAAACCTAATTATATACTGATCTCTTATCAACTGAATTAACAAGCTATAATAATCATCATTAATTTATATATTAAAAAGAAAGATGATGATGATGTATGTGTAAAAGATAAATAAGAATCGAGCTGTTATTTTTTAATTAAGCAGTAGTTTTGTTGCAGATAAAAGCAGAATGACAAGAAATAAGAAGAAGAGACGCTCGAAAAAAACTTCAAATCTATCCCAAAGTATACTAAATATCTTCAGATCTGACCGAAATCAAATCTATAATTACAAGCAGATAGCATCAAAATTAGGAGTTGATGACGCCAGTAGCAGGAATCAAATCATAAGAACCCTACAACGTCTGGATCAGAAGGGAGATATTCAGCAGGTAGACAGGGGTAAATTTCAGTATAAATCAACAACCACATACTATTCCGGTAAGATTTCCCTTAACAATAATCAAACCGCCTATGTTTATATTGAGGATCTGGGTGAGGAGGTGTTTATCGCTTCCAACAATTTAAAAAGGGCACTGGATGGAGATGAGGTTGAAGTTTATGTTTTTAAACGCCGTAAACGAGGCCGCCTCGAAGGTGAGATCACCAGAATCGTTAAACGAGCCAGGACCGAGTTCGTTGGGAATATTCACCTTAATAAGAATTTTGCATTTGTTGTTGCCGATTCCTCAAAAATGTACGTAGACATATTTGTTCCGAAGAACAAATCTAAGCGGGCTGAAGATGGTGATAAAGTGGTTGTTTTAATAGAAGAATGGCCGGAAAAGGCCGATTCACCTATTGGCAGGGTTACTGAGGTGCTTGGTAAACCGGGCGAACACGACACTGAAATGCACGCCATCCTTGCTGAATATGGTCTTCCATATGAATTCCCGAAAGAAGTGGAACGTTATGCCGATAAGCTCGATACTTCCATCACGGAGAAAGAGATCAGCTCAAGACGTGATATGCGTGATGTATTGACTTTTACAATTGATCCCAAAGACGCTAAAGATTTTGATGATGCTTTGTCTTTCAGAAAACTGGATAATGCAAATTTCGAGATCGGGATCCATATCGCTGATGTTACCCACTACCTGGAACAGGGAACCATTTTGGATGATGAAGCTCTTGAGAGAGCCACTTCTGTGTACCTTGTAGACAGGGTCGTACCAATGTTACCGGAAGTATTATCTAATCAGGCCTGTTCATTAAGGCCGAAAGAAGAAAAGTACACCTTCTCAGTTGTTTTTGAAATAGATAACAATGCGAGGGTTAAAAATCAGTGGTTCGGAAGGACTGTTACTTATAGTGATGCAAGGTTTTCATATGAGGAGGCACAGGAGATCATCGAGACCAAAACCAATTCGATTTCGGCTGAAAACTCTTTGACAGGCAAGCCTTATAAAGTTGATAAAGCTATTGCAGATGCGATAGTAAAACTAGATCAGCTTGCGAAAAGAATGAGGAAGGACAGGATGAGAGCAGGAGCTATTTCTTTCGACAAGGTGGAGGTTAAATTTAACCTGGATGAGAATAATGATCCCCTTAATGTGTTTTTTAAGATAACCAAGGATGCAAATCATCTCATTGAGGAATTTATGCTTTTAGCCAATAAGAGGGTGGCAGAATTTATCGGTAAGAAAAATCCAAAGAAAACTTTTATCTACAGGATTCACGATGAACCGGATGTAGACAAACTGGCCCAGCTCCAGAATGTGGTTTCAAAATTTGGATATAAACTTAATTTCAAGGACAGAAAGAGCACAACAGATTCCTTGAATACTTTACTTGCCGAGGTGGTTGGTAAAAAAGAACAGAATCTTGTAGATACCCTTACGATCAGGACTATGAGTAAAGCCGAATATTCGGTTCATAACATCGGCCATTATGGGCTGGCTTTTCCATACTATACACACTTCACATCGCCGATAAGGCGATATCCCGATGTTATGGTACACAGGTTGCTTCAGCATTATCTTGATGGTGGTAAATCTGTTGATGAGAAAGAATACGAATCATACTGTGATCATTCCTCAAACCGTGAATACATGGCCACGAAGGCTGAAAGGGATTCAGTTAAGTACATGCAGGTTAAATATATGCAGGGTCATAAGGATCAGGAGTTTGTTGGTGTAATTTCTGGCGTAACTGATTGGGGAATCTATGTTGAAATTGAATCGAATAAGTGTGAAGGATTGGTGCGCGTCCGTGACTTAAAAGATGATTTTTACAGCTTCGACCCTGAACACTATGCGCTTGTGGGCGAACGCACCAAGAACATGTACCAGTTGGGAGATGAGGTTATTGTAAAAGTTAAACAAGCCGATCTTGTCCTGAAGCAGTTAGATTTCAATCTGGTCAGGAAGTTTGAAGATCAATAAATTTATCCGAATTTGTAACACCAAAAAATTAAAACCATCTTCTATTACACGATCAGATGGCTAAAGTTAGACGTTACGACATAGACTGGATAAGGGTATTGGTGTTCGATATCCTGATAATTTATCACGTGGGCATGTTCTTCGTGCCGTGGGACTGGCACATCAAGAATGATGAAATAGTGAATTGGATTCGTTATCCTATGGCATTCGTCAACCAGTGGCGTTTGCCAATTCTATTTGTGGTTTCTGGCATGGGCACCAGGTTCGCAATGTCGTTCCGTTCCGGCAAACAATATATGAGCGAACGATTTAAGCGCCTGTTCATTCCTTTGGTGGCTGGGATTTTATTGATTATACCACCTCAAATTTATATTGAGAGATTGGCCAATGGACAATTTCTGGGCAGTTATTTCGAGTTTTATCCTCATTTTTTTGAAGGCATTTATCCCGGCGGAAACTTCAGCTGGCATCATTTATGGTTCCTGCCCTACCTTCTCATTATGTCTTTGCTGGCTACTCCTTTATTCCTGAAATGGCGAAATCCGGAAAACAGCTTTATTAAATGGATGAACACCCGCCTGTCACGCTCTCCGTTCAACCTTTATTTGTTTACTATTCCTTTGTTCTTTATAGAAGCTTTTATGGAACCCTTGTTTCCGGTTACTCATGCGCTTATTGGAGATTGGTATGCCCTGACCCTGTATTCATTCTTATTCTTATATGGGTTCATTCTGGTCGGAACAGGAGAGACTTTCTGGGTGGCAGCAGAACGTATAAAATGGAAGGCAATGATCATTGGTCTTGTTTCCTTTCCGGGCCTGCTGTGGTTTTGGTTTAATGTGGACAGCTCAGTATTTATCCCTACTCTGAAGATCCTGAATCTATGGAGTTGGATGCTGGTTATCTTTGGGTTTTGTGCAAGATATCTGAACAAGGAAGGAAAGGTTGTAAAATATAGGAATAAAGCGGTTTATCCATTTTACATCCTTCACCAGACAATCACCATAATCTTGGGCTATTACTTGATGAACCAACCCATGCACTACAGCGTGAAATTTGTTATAATGCTGATAGGAACCTTTGGTGTATCCTGGTTATTGTATGAGTTTCTGATCAGGCGCACAGCCTGGCTAAGACCTTTATTTGGAGTTAAATCGAAATAAATAAATTATAAAATCCTGAAAATCAAAAAACGATGAAACAAGTAGTAACTGTATTTATTTTTCTTATAGGATTAAATTGTTTTGGTCAAAAAACGATTTCCAAGACAGTGGGCGAGTTTACAGAATTAAAAGTGTATGATCTAATCAATGTTGAAATGATCCGCTCTGATGAGAACCGGGTTGATATAAGCGGAAAGAATGCTTCCGATGTTGTAGTGGTCAACAAGAACGGAAAATTGAAAATCAGGATGAATATTGACGAGATTTTTGATGGTAATGAAACCTTTATAAAACTGTATTATACCAAGGTAGATGTTATCGACGCGAATGAAGGCGCATATGTGTTCTCCGCGGACACTATCAAACAGTATGAAATAGAACTGAAATCACAGGAAGGCAGCAGGGTCAAACTTCCCATAGAGGTTAAACAAGCCGAAATTCGTGCGGTGACAGGTGGAGTTCTCGAAATTTCAGGAAGGGCCAATAACCAGGACACCAGGATTAATACTGGCGGAATATTTAAAGGCAAGGAGTTAAAATCTGTGACTGCCAAGGTAACTATCAAGGCTGGCGGGGAAGCAAATATTTATGTATCGGAATTACTTGAGGTTAAAATCCGGGCCGGTGGAGACGTATATATCTATGGCGACCCCAACACCGTAAATGAGGATACAGCCCTTGGTGGCCGAATAAAACGCATGGATTAACCTTCGTAATTATCTTTTCCTAATTTTGTGGAAAGCCCACCAATAAATGATCGATGATGTTTTAACGGCTATTCCATTCGGACTCATCCTGGCCTTTACTATCGGACCAGTTTTTTTCGTACTACTGGAAACCAGTGCAACCAAGGGGTTCAAAAGTGCTTTAATATTCGACCTGGGAGTAATCCTTGCCGATATTATTTTTATTGCGATCGCTTTTTTTAGCACGAATAAAATTTTAGTTAAGGTCAAGCAAGACCCTAATTTCCTGATTTTTGGAGGGATAATCCTGGTGGTTTACGGGGTAATCGCATTCATTAAAACGTCCCGTTCTTTCAGGGCAATAGTAAGGGAATACCACCGGGTAGAAATCAAGAAGAACTTTGGAAAGATTTTTGTCAAGGGATTTTTGCTGAATTTCATCAACATAGGCGTATTACTGGGCTGGCTGGGGTTCATTGTAATAGGAACATCTCTTACATCTTCTGAAAATGGCCTACTTGTCTTTATAAGTACAATGCTTATAGTATACTTCCTGGTTGATTTATTGAAGATTGCCGCAGCTAAGCGCCTTAAGAACAAGCTGACCCCGCGACTTATATTTAAAACAAAAAGGATCATCGCCATAGTGATATTAGGATTCGGGGTTTTGCTTCTTGTACAGGGGTTTTTTCCAGAGGAGAAAGAGATGATCAAGGACAGAATTGAGAAGATCAATCCCATCAAAGACAAAACGGTCACAAAAAAAGACACCATGAATTGATTTCAGGTGTCTTAATTTTCTAGAGGCGTCTAGCGGATTCGAACCGCTGTAAAAGGTTTTGCAGACCTCTGCCTAGCCACTCGGCCAAGACGCCCTGTAAGGACAGCAAATGTAAAAAATTTATAAGTTAATCCCCATTCAGTCCTTCTTTTTTCGTTTTTCGGTCATTTTTATGGTTACCTGCTCAACATCACCTCCAATTGGCGGATTTAACTTGCTTACCCAGACAGTTGCTTTTTGAACTCGTGGCTCTTCATTCAGGATTCGGACAAGTATCCGTTTGGCGACTGTCTCTAACAGGTGCGTAGGCTTTAGCATCTCTTCCTTGGTAATCCGGTTAAGCAAGACGTAATCAACTGTATCCCTGAGAAGATCGGTCTCTGCAGACTTCTGCAGGTTGGCCTTAACCTCGATATCCACACTGTAATCACTCCCGATTTTTTTCTCTTCCCTCAGGCAGCCATGATAAGCGAAAACCCTGATGTTTTCTACCCTAACTATTCCCATCAGTTTGTAAACAGATCAAATATATTGGACAGGGCACTGGTCTTTGCTTTGTAGAATTCGGTGTAACTACAACGCTCGCAGGTGACAGATGTGAATTTCTGGCTTTGCACATCGAAGATCTTGGAAAGCGTACCTCCGGTAGCCCGCATTTGCCCCACAGCATAGGTCCTGTTATTGCATTTGGGGCATTTGTAATTATGATGTTCCATTAAATTTTTTTTAAAATTAATCATTATGGATCAAGTTTCCCCCTGAAGAAGCGATAATTACGTAATTTTGGCACTTAATAAATTCAATAATAATTCCAATGGCAGAAGAGTACAAGCCGCTGAATTTTTTAGAACAGATTATAGAGGAGGACCTGGCGAACGGATTGCCCAGGGAAAAATTGCGCTTCCGTTTTCCGCCTGAGCCCAACGGTTATCTTCATATAGGCCATACCAAAGCAATCGGTATTAGCTTTGGCCTTGGAGAAAAATATAACGCCCCGGTTAACCTCAGGTTTGACGACACAAATCCTATCAAAGAAGAAGCTGAATATGTACATGCCATAAAAGAGGACATTTCCTGGCTGGGCTATAAGTGGGACAAGGAACTCTATGCTTCCGATTATTTTCAGCAACTGTATGACTGGGCCGTTAAATTGATCGAAGACGGACATGCCTATGTCGACAGCCAGACTTCAGAGCAGATCGCTGAACAAAAAGGAACGCCAACTGAACCCGGAAAGAACAGCCCGTTCAGGAATCGGTCAATCAAGGAAAACCTTGACCTGTTCCTGCGCATGAAGAACGGTGAGTTCAAGGCGGGGGAACATGTACTCAGGGCAAAGATCGATATGGCCGACCCCAATATGCTGATGCGTGATCCTATTATGTACCGAGTGCTTCACGCCCATCACCACAGAACGGGAAATGAATGGTGCATTTATCCTATGTACGACTGGACCCACGGAGAGAGCGATTATATTGAGCAGATATCACATTCGCTATGCTCCCTGGAGTTCAAGCCTCACCGGAAGCTCTACAACTGGTTTAGGGATCATGTATATGACATTGCCAAGGACAGGCTCCCGCTTCCCCCTAAACAAAGGGAGTTTGCCAGGCTGAATCTCAGCTATACCATAATGAGCAAAAGGAAATTGCTGAAACTGGTTGAAGAGGGAATAGTATCTGGCTGGGACGACCCCAGGATGCCTACTATCTCAGGCCTAAGGCGAAGAGGCTATACACCGGTGTCATTGAGGAAATTTGTGGAGACAGCCGGAGTTGCTAAAAGGGACAATGTAATTGATGTCTCTCTTCTTGAATTCTGTATCAGGGAAGACCTTAACAAAAGCGCCAACAGGGTTATGGCCGTTCTTAACCCGGTGAAACTGGTGATCGATAATTACCCGGAGAATGAGGAGGAATGGCTTGACGCTGAAAACAATCCGGAAGATGAATCTGCGGGAAGCAGGAAGGTTCCGTTCAGTAAAGAACTTTATATAGAAAGAGAGGATTTCAGGGAAGAAGCTAACAGGAAATACTTCAGGCTCACCCTCGGAAAGGAAGTCAGACTTAAGAATGCCTACATCATCAAGGGCGAAAGCGTTGAAAAGGACGAGCAGGGTAATATAACCGCGATTCATTGTTCATTTGATCCTAAAAGCAAATCAGGAAGCGGCACGGAGGAAAGCATGAGAAAAGTAAAAGGAACCCTTCACTGGGTATCGATCAAACATGCCATTCCCGTTGAGGTCAGGGTTTATGATCGGCTTTTCAGTGATGAGGCCCCTGATGGTCACAAAGACAAAGATTTTATGGATTACCTCAACCCTGATTCACTTAAAGTGGTCAACGCCTATGTCGAGCCAGGGCTGAAATCGGTTTCAGCAGGAGATAGATTCCAGTTTCAAAGACTGGGATACTTCTGTGTAGACAAAGACTCTTCAGAAGATAAGCCGGTTTTCAATAAAACGGTTGGATTAAGGGACACCTGGTCTAAAAAGAACAATTGACTCAGATTATAAAATCAACAGTAAAAAACCCCGAGGCTTTACCTTCGGGGTTTTGCTTTGTAATCAGTCAAAAAACAATCTGAACAAGATCAATCCTTTTCTGATTTTTTATTTGTATGCCTTTTCATGGCTTCACCAATTTGGTTACTCGCTGCAAAGCTTGCAACCATATTGTTCAGCATATCACTGCCGGCCTGTGGCGAATTAGGCAGTAAAATCAGGTTGCTGTTGGTCTCTTCCCCTATAGACTGAAGGGTATCATAGTGTTGAGTTACCACTATTAATGCAGACGCTTCTTGCGAATTGATCCCTACACGGTTAAGAACTTCTACAGACTCTTCCAGTCCACGGGCTATCTCCCTGCGCTGGTCTGCTATTCCCTGACCCTGGAGACGCTTGCTCTCGGCCTCGGCCTTAGCCTTTTCTACGATAAGGATCCTGGCAGCGTCACCCTCGTACTGAGCGGCTATTTTTTCCCGTTCTGCTGCGTTGATACGGTTCATTGCTGCTTTTACCTGGGAATCCGGATCGATATCGGTGACCAGGGTTTTGATTATGTCGTATCCATAATCAAGCATAGCATCATTGAGTTCCGATTTGACGGCAATTGCGATATCGTCCTTTTTGACAAAAACATCATCAAGCTTCATTTTCGGAACCTCAGCTCTAACCACGTCAAAAACATAGCTGGTGATCTGGTCGTGCGGATAGTCTAGTTTGTAAAAAGCGTCATAAACTTTGTCCCTTATCACCTTATACTGCACGGAGACCTTTAGCCTGACAAATACATCATCCAGTGTTTTGGTTTCAACTATGACGTCAAGCTGAGTGATCTTTAAACTGAGCTTACCAGCTATCCTGTCAACCAAGGGAATTTTAAGATGTAGTCCTGAGTGCCGGATACTGTGAAATTTACCAAATCGTTCAATGATGGCCGCCTTCTGCTGCTTCACGATGAAAAAGGCCGAGACGAAAATAATCAACCCTATAAAAATTACAGGGATTAAATAAATACTCATATCTGAAATTAAAAGGTTAGAAAAATAATCTCTACTAAATTAAGTTATATTTGCTGCAATCACACCAAATTATCATGCAAATACGGTCTCTACCCTTATTAGTATTCTTCATTACATCATTTGTTACATGCCTGACAGCACAACCTAAAAACTACGAGATTAAAAACGCCTTCATGCTTGGCGGCGGGATGTCCTATTTCGATATGGTCACCGACAATTTCGAAACCAAAAAAGGGTCGGGTTTTGTCATCTCTGCGGGCATTGGCGCGCCCCTTCCGCATAAATGGTATGATGTCAGCTACAATTTCCAGGTTCTTAAAAACAATTTTGATATCGATGGAAGGATTTCAGATGATGTGGCCGGCAATGAATGGATAGAGTATGAAGTTTTCAGTGTTCAGGCAGGGCTGGTATTTCACATCAACCTGATCGGGTCTTATCTTACACTAGATATAGGCCCCCAATTGGCCTATAACAGCGATTTAGAAGTGAGCGAAAACTCAAAAGAGAACTATTTTCTAAACGATTATGAGTCCCTGATGGCCAAGGAGATCTCGGATATTAATAACTTTAACCTGAATGGGATGGCAGGTGTTTCTGCGGGGGCAGGCCCTATAAAACTGAGGGCTCAGTATATCTACGGACTACTCAATTCCCTGGATAATCTTAATGAGCTGGGGCAAGGAAATGACTTCAAAGGCAACCCCAGCTTTATTACTTTATCTGCTTTTTTGTTGTTTTGATTAAAAGAGGTTATCAGCCTATATGTCCGGTAAATGCATTTAGGCGAGACAGTACCTCTTCCTTGCCGATATAAAACATAATATCAAACACATCAGGCCCTTGTAAAGCGCCAACCAAGGCGAGCCTTAGAGGCATCATTATTTTCCCGAACCCGATCTCTTTTGAAGTTATCCAGGCTTTGATATCAGAACTCAGCTGCGCCTGGCTATCAAATGAACAGCCTTCTATTTGAGATACCAATTCAGAGATCAAGGATGAAGTTTCCTCTTTCACGGCTTTCTTCAGGCTTTTTGAGTCATATTGTTCGGGTGCTTGAAAAAAGTAATGGCCAAGGCTCCACATGTCTGAGACAAAAGTAGCCCTCTCCTTTATAAGGCCCACAACCGATTTGATATATCCGAGATCAACTTCAGCCAGCTCAGCTCTAGTTGCCCTGAACTGGACAGCAAGATCCGAGTTATCTTGCTGCTGCATATAATGGTGGTTGAACCATTTTGTTTTATCCGGATCAAAGCGGGCTCCTCCCTTATGAACTTTATCAAGGTTAAATAAGGAGATGAGTTCTTCTATTGAAAAAAATTCTTCTTCGGTTCCCGGGTTCCATCCCAAAAAAACGAGGAAATTGGTTACGGCCTCGGGAAAATATCCATCCTCCCTGTAGCCCCTTGAAATTTCTCCTGTTTTTGGGTCCTTCCATTCCAGAGGAAAAACCGGGAATCCCTGCTTGTCACCATCCCTTTTACTGAGCTTTCCCTTGCCTGTAGGCTTTAGGATTAGGGGTAAATGAGCGAATTGAGGAGGTTGCCAGTCAAAGGCCTCATACAATAAAAAGTGAAGAGCCAGTGAAGGAAGCCACTCTTCTCCCCTGATGACATGAGTGATCTCCATAAGATGATCATCGATTATATTGGCCAGGTGATAGGTGGGCATGCCGTCGCTTTTGAAAAGAACTTTATCATCCAGAATCTTGGTGTCGATCTCGATCTGCCCCCTTATTATATCGTTTAAAACCAAAACCCCTTCATCAGGCGATTTAAACCGGATCACATAGTCGTTTTCAGTCCTCAACCGACTTTGAACCTCTTCCTCGGTCAAATTAAGAGAATTATCCATCTCCAAACGGTTATGCCAGTTGTAAATGAAAGTCTCACCCCTGGATTCACTTTCCTCGCGAAGCCCCTGCAGCTTTTCATTGGAGTCGAACGCATAATAAGCCTTTCCTTCTTTTACCAATTGTTTGGCATAATCCTCATAGATTGACTGACGTTCACTTTGCCGATATGGGCCATATCGACCCTCTTTCCCTGGACCCTCGTCAAAAGGAATACCACACCAGTTAAGGGCCTCAACAATGTAGTCCTCGGCCTGGGGGACAAATCGGCTTCGATCGGTATCCTCGATACGCAGGACAAAAGTGCCTGCATGTTTTTTGGCAAACAGATAGTTAAACAAAGCGGTTCTTACACCACCTATATGTAATGGCCCGGTCGGGCTTGGAGCAAATCGGACTCGAACAGCAGACATAGGAAAATTTTGGGCAAAGATAAGAGGATAAATCAGGAAATTAAACTGACTGGGCCTGAATCATATACCCGGGAATTCTTTTGTTCATAACGGAAAACCAAAGAGGAGGGATCAAAGACATCACCATCGAGGTAGGATAACCAAAAGGCATTTGCGGACTGTCTTCATAACAGGCGAGGACCTGATATTTTTTTGAAGACTTATAATGATGATCGCTGTGCCTGGTTAGTTCGTAAAGAACGATACGGCCTATGATATGGTTTGAATTCCATGAGTGACATTCTTTTACACGCTCATACCGGCCAGAGGGTGTCTTTAGCCTGATGAGCCCATAATGTTCTATATAGTTTACAGACTCAAGTAAGAGGAAGCCAACCACAGCACTGCCCGCAGCAAGCAGTACACCATTTGCTCCAAAGAAGCTGAAAATCGTAAGCAGGTAGGCAAGCTGAATTATTATATACCAAAACATATCATTTCTAAAAGAGAAGAAACCCAGAGAATAATTCTTTAAAAGACGCTTCTGTATAGCCCAGGCGTTAACATATTGCCTGCTTGTGGAAGTGATCCAGAAAGAATAGACTGATTGGTTATATCTTGCCGTAGCGGGGTCCTCGGGTGTGGCTGCATGAAGGTGATGACCGAAGTTATGCTCTATGTAAAAATGCATATACAAAGAAGGGAGAAGCAATAATTTACCTAAAAACCGCTCTTTTGAAGCCTGCCTGTGCCCGAGTTCATGACCCACATTTATTCCATTTACACCAAAAACTATTCCCAGGCTGAAAATTGTTCCCATCCATTCAAAAACCTCCATTTCACGGGTTGTCACCACATTTAGCGTAAACAATAAGACACCGAAAACGATGGGAAGATTAAGGTAAAGCAACCAATCGAAAATGCGTTTCTTACTCAGGTTTAACTCCTCCTCAGCACCGGGGTTTTCAGGATCGACGGGAGAGATTAGCTCGATAACGGGAAGTATTATAAAAACGTACACCGGGGTCGCAAAACTATAGATCCCTTGATTCCCTATCCCAAGAATGGCAACAACAGGGATTGTGAAAGCCGCAAGGTATTTTAAATCTTTCATTACAAATCAATTACAGCTCGTCGAAAATGAGCCATTATTCCTCGACTTTAACAGAAGATTACCAAAGTTAGGCATTTAGCGAATAAAATAAAATTGTAGTTTTAAAGGTTACAATAGTTAAATCCTCAAATTGAGCAACTTCGAAACCATACAAAAAAAGCTGGAAAGCTTTATCAAGAGGTTCTACACCAACGAGCTTATCAAAGGATCTATCTTGTTTGTTGCGGCAGGCCTGCTGTATTTGATTATAATACTTTTGATCGAATACCTGATGTGGTTAGATCCCATTGGCCGCACAGTACTGTTCTGGCTATTTGTGACTGTTGAGGCAGCCTTGTTCACCAGGTTCATCGCCTTTCCCCTTGCGAGCTTGTTCAATTTAAAAAAGGGGATAGACAAGGAAACGGCCTCCAGGATAATTGGCAATCACTTTCCCCAGGTTAATGATAAACTGCTAAACGTTCTGCAGCTAAAGGGCAGCAGAAAACAAACGGATCTCCTTTTGGCCAGCATAGAGCAGAAGTCTGCCGAAATAAAACCGGTCCCATTCAAACTTGCCATCGATTTCAGGAAGAACCTTAAATACGTCAAGTACGCGGCCATCCCGGTGGTAATTCTTCTCGTTTCCTATATTTCGGGGAAATTTGACTGGTTCAGTGACAGCTATGAGCGGGTTGTCAACTATAAAACCGCATATGAGCCACCCGCTCCCTTTCAATTCTTTGTTTTGAACGATGAACTTCAGGCAATTGAAAACAAAGACTTCGTCCTTTCCGTTTCCGCAGAAGGCGAAGTGATTCCAGAGGCTGTTCAAATCGATTACAATGGAGAGATCTATTTCCTAAAACAGGTGGAACCCGGCCGATTCGAATATGTGTTCAGGCAGCCAAGGGAGAGTACCAATTTTATATTGAAGGCCAATGGCGTAATCTCACGGCCTTACACTCTGGATGTTATGATGGTTCCCACCCTGCTGAGTTTTGATATGGAACTTGATTATCCTTCTCACACCAGGAAAAAGGACGAGGTTTTGAAGAGTAATGGAAATGCGGTGGTACCCCAGGGTACACAGGTCACCTGGAAGCTGAACACAAGAGCTACAGAAGAAGTGCATATGTCGGTGCCTGACAGCCTTATACCTTTTGAAGAAATCAAAAACAAGTTCGTTTTAAACCAGCGCCTCCTTCGTTCTTTGGATTACGAAATAATGACCAGTAATAAGAACCTGAAGCACTATGAGAGCCTTGCATTCTCCATTGAGGTGATAAGAGACGAAATGCCGGAGATAAATGTGCAGATGCGTCAAGACTCGACTGATCTGGAAACCCTTTATTTTTATGGGCAGGCCAGTGATGATTATGGAATAAGATCTCTTAAACTGGTTTATTACCCTGCCGATTCAGAAAACAATAAAAAAGAAATCCCGATAGAGATATCAAAGGGAACCTTTGATGAATTTATTAAAGTATTCCCAGACCAACTTCTGTTGGAAGATGGCCAGGCTTACCAGCTCTTCTTTGAGCTGACAGATAATGATGCTGTAAATGGCTATAAGCGCAGTAGGAGCAATACCTTTTCTTTCAGAAAACTCACAATGGAAGAAAAGGAAAAACGCCAGCTTGAGGAGCAGAATGAAACCATCGACAACCTGAACAAGGCCCTGGAAAAGTTTGAAGAGCAGGATAAGAGGCTTAAAGAGATTTCTAAGAATCAAAAAGAAAAATCTGAGTTAAACTTCAACGATAAAAAGAAGCTGGAAAACTTCTTGAAAAGACAGCGCGAACAGGAAGAGCTGATGCAGAACTTCAATAAGAAATTAAAAGACAACCTGGAGGAATTCCAGAATGATAAGGAGGAAAACAGTTTTAAAGAAAGCCTGGAAGATAGATTAGAGGAGAACCAGGAGCAGCTCAAGGAGGATGAAAAGCTCATGGAAGAACTGGAGAAGATTGCTGATAAGATCAACAAGGAAGAACTTAGCCAGAAACTGGAAGAACTGGCAAAACAGAATAAAAATCAGAAACGCAGCCTCGAACAGCTTTTGGAACTAACAAAGAGGTACTATGTTTCCCAGAAAACTGAGAAACTTAAGAACGAATTGGAAAAGTTAGCGCAAGAACAGGAAAGGCTTTCTGAGGAGAACAAGGAGACTAATACGAAAGAAAATCAGGAGGAACTAAATAAAAAATTCGAAGACTTTCAAAAGGAATTGGAGGAGCTGAGGAAGGACAATCAAGAACTTCGAGAGCCGATGAAATTACCGAACGACCGGCAGGCGGAGGAAGACATTAAAAAAGAGCAACAGAAGGCCAGTGAGAATCTTGAGCAAATGGAGCAATCACCAGATACTGAGCAACAGCAAAAGAAACAAGGGGATGCTAAAAAGAATCAGAAAAAAGCAGCCCAGCAAATGAAGCAAATGGCTCAGAAAATGGCTCAGCAGATGAATGGCGCTTCAGGAGATCAGCTCTCGGAAGATGTTGAAATGCTCCGGCAAATCCTCGACAACCTAGTATTGTTCTCCTTTGACCAGGAAGACCTGATGAACAAGTTCAGAAGCATTCAGATTAACCATAATGAATACCCTAAAAACCTGAGAAAGCAGAACAGTCTCAGAGAACATTTTGAACATATCGATGACAGCCTGTTTGCATTGTCCTTGCGCCAACCGATGATATCTGAAAAGATTAACAAGGAGATAACAGAGGTGTATTTCAATATGGATAAGTCGCTTGGAGAATTTGCTGAAAACAGGATCTACCAGGGAATTGCAGCCCAGCAGTACGCGGTAACATCAGCCAATACCCTTGCCAGCTTCCTGAGCGATGTGCTGGACAACCTTGAAATGCAGATGAGCCTTTCTCCGGGTCAGGGCGGCGGAGATATGCAATTACCTGATATAATAATCGGCCAGGAGGAGTTAAACGAGATGATGGAGGAGGGCATGAAAAAGCAAGGAGAACAGGAAGGCGAAAAAGGCAAGGAAAACAATAGTGACCAAGGTGAACAGAAGAAGGGCAAGGACAAGGAATCCCAACAGGGAGACCAAGAAGGGGACGGTGAGTATAACAATGAAGACATGAATGGGGAGCTATTTGAAATCTACAAACGGCAGCAGGAACTTAGAAATGCGCTAAAAGATAAATTAGGTAAAGAAGGTGAAACGGGGCAAGGAAAGGATTTATTGAGGAAAATGGAAGAAGTAGAGCTGGATCTCCTTAATCGTGGATTTACCAACAGAACTCTTCAGAAAATGATGGATCTCCAGCACCAGCTTCTGAAGTTGGAAAATGCGACCTTCTTACAAGGCGAAGACCAGAAACGTGAGTCTAAAACCAACGAGGAGATATTTAATAACGGGGTGCCAGACAAGACACCGAATGCGAGGGAATATTTCAATACAACTGAAATACTGAACAGGCAGGCCCTGCCCTTGCAGCAAAACTACAAACGTAAAGTTCAGGAATACTTCAAAAAGAAAAATGATAGGTTTTAATTATGAAACCGACTTTAGCCTGCAAAATGAGGAAGAACTCAGGGCATGGCTTAATTCTGTAGCGCATCTAGAGGGCTACAGCATAGAAGATGTTAATTTCATTTTCTCTGACGACGACTTCTTACATGAACTCAATTTAAAATTCCTGGATCATGACACCCTTACGGATGTGATCGGGTTTGACTATTCTATAGGAAAAAACTTACACGGCGATATTTTTATCTCTATTGACAGGGTAAGGGAAAACGCCATGAAATTCAGTATAGATTTTATAAATGAGCTTAAAAGGGTCATGGTACATGGATTATTGCATTTCTGCGGATGGTCTGATAAAACAGAAAATGAAAGAAGTAAAATGCAACAAAGAGAAGACTTTCATTTGGCTAACGCTTCCTCAGTTTAGCCAATAAGGCGTATATTTGCAGGCGCTTAGAGCATTTTATAAAATGTTCCACGTGAAACAATTATGAGTTTATTCCAGGACACATACGATGTAATAGTTGTTGGAGGAGGCCATGCAGGTAGTGAAGCTGCTGCTGCTGCTGCAAATATGGGCTGCAAGACCCTCCTTGTAACAATGAACCTTCAGAATATTGCGCAGATGTCGTGTAATCCGGCCATGGGCGGAATAGCGAAAGGACAGATAGTAAGGGAAATCGATGCGCTTGGAGGATATAGTGGAATAGTAAGTGATACATCAGCTATTCAGTTTAAAATGCTGAACAAATCAAAGGGCCCGGCCATGTGGAGCCCGAGGGTCCAAAGCGACCGCATGAGATTTGCTGAAGACTGGAGGCAAATGCTGGAACAGACGCCCAACCTCGATTTCTACCAGGAAATGGTTAATGGCTTGTTACTTAAAGGTGATCGTATAGTTGGAGTACGGACCTCACTAGGTCTTGAGATTAGATCAAAAACCGTTGTCCTTACCAATGGTACATTTTTAAATGGACTGATCCATATAGGCGAAAAGAATTTTGGAGGCGGTCGTGCAGGTGAAAGGGCTGCAACCGGGATAACAGAGCAACTGGTAGATCTAGGGTTTGACTCCGGAAGGATGAAAACAGGCACTCCACCAAGGGTTGACGGACGTTCCCTTGATTACAGTAAAATGATAGAACAACCCGGAGATGAGTTTCCCGAGAAATTCTCTTATTCCGATATAACAAAACCCTTAACAAATCAACGATCCTGTCATATGACCTATACCAGTCCGGAAGTTCATGAACTTTTAAGGGAGGGCTTTGACAGGTCTCCGATGTTTAACGGACGGATCCAGAGCACGGGGCCCAGGTATTGCCCGTCGATCGAAGACAAGATACATCGCTTTGCCGATAAGGAGAGGCATCAGATTTTCGTTGAACCCGAAGGATGGAATACCGTTGAGGTAT
>JBFKFP010000017.1:0-27261 GCA_041618535.1 Flavobacteriaceae bacterium | reverse complement strand
GTATCCCTGTCGATATTAAATCTAAAATCGATTTGCTCTACTTTATCCCAGAGCTCAAAGCCATGAGCGAAAGCAATGTTTTCCGAGATGCTCAGTTCTTTGCCGGTTGGGGTGTTCTGAGGTTTATCCTTGCAGGCTGCCACCGAGATGAGGATAAGAAAGGCGCTTGTAATTCGTTTCATGATGGTTTTTTTCAAAATTACGCAGTAATCTTAAGTGAAGTGGAATATGGTGTGCCGATACGGCAATTACATCCGGGGTGAAGGATAAATTGCTGTAACGAATATAAAATTAAGGAATAAACCCAGTATTGCCAAATGTGTCGTTATCCTGACAATGCAAAAAATCAGCGACTGATGCCGTGGGTTCAAGCTGCTGCAGGAATTATTTATTCGAATGACAGATCTACTGCTGGATCGCGAGTTCCAATTGCTCTACTCTTTTTAGAAGTTTTCCGTAGTTCTTGTCTTGTTTTTCAATGATCTCCTGCTGTTCCTGGACAGCCTTGGTTAATACGGCTATCAAATCATTGTACCGCAAACTCATCCTGCCTTCATAGTCCTTGGTTAAAAAGCCCTGGTCGTCATAACCCAGTTCCTTCAATACCTGTTTAACATCCTGGGCGATAAAGCCCATCTCCCGTGTTTGCTTGTCGTTGTTTTTTCGGATGTAATGGACAGGTTTAAGCTGGGTAACCATGTTCAAACCGTATGGCAATTCAGCTATGTCTTTTTTCCAGGACTCATCCGAGGTCACTGTCCAGGCCACCTGTACGCCGGCGTAGACCACTGAAGTGTTCCCTATTCGCACCTGATTATCTTGGGTTCCATCCGGGACTAGAGCGTTGTAGCCAATGGCCGTGTTATTAGACCCGGTGGTATTGTAGCTAAGGGCACCCCATCCGATGGCGGTATTCCCAAACCCGGTGGTATTGTGGGGAAGGGCTTCCCGGCCAAATGCGGTATTAAAATATCCCGTGGTATTGCTGTAAAGGGCAAAGCTTCCGTTAGCGGTATTCCCATACCCCGTGGTATTGCTGAAAAGGGCCTCGTGCCCGTTGGCGGTATTATCATCCCCGATAGTATTGTTAAAAAGTGCTCTGTAACCATTTGCCGTATTGTTACTTCCTTCGGTATTAAATAACAAGGCCTGATACCCATTTGCCGTATTGTAGCTTCCCGTACTATTTGAAAAAAGGGCTTCATAACCTGTTGCTGTATTGAATTCGCCATCGGTATTACTGAAGAGCGATTTGTACCCAAAAGCTGTTAATCGGCCTGTTGTGGTGTTACTAAAAAGTGCTTCCAGGCCAAATGCGGTATTGGAATTGCCGCTGATGTTGTTATGCATTGCCTTACTTCCGGCCACCGTATTCAAAGCGCCCGAAATGTTGGTCTGGAGAGCATTAAAACCGATTCCGGTATTTCTGTTGTCTGTACCATCATCATTCAGTCCGGCATCCACACCTAGAAATATTGAAGACCCGTCATCACTGCCATCATTGTCAGATCTGCCATCACTTAGGTCATCTATTTTAGATGCAGCATTGGCCGCGCTCAAGGCATATGGAACGGCCATAAATTGAGTGGTCCCCATATCGGTCAGGCCGCTTCCTGTATTGATCTGCACATTCAAAAAGTGATCATCAGCGCTCCAGTCTATAGCGTTAAAATCACCTGAGTCTACAGACCCCTCTCCTATATTAACGATCACAATTCCATTGGCGTCCGTTGTTGGAGTATGTGTTTCCTGGTAGACACTGGTCATGGCCACGCCTTTTAATATCGTGAACTGTACCGCGATAAGGTCATTGGCAATTACATTCCCGTTATTGTACTTGAAAAGGGCCTTGTAGTTGATACCCTGCTGGGCGTTTAATTGAAATGAAAAACAGATGGACAGGGTCAGAAGAAATAGCCTGATGGTCTTCATGATGCATTGATTTTAAAATGAGGGTCAAGCCTAAGTAGGTATGATTGAGTGATTTAAATTTAAGAAAAATACGGATATGCCCTGGAAATGTGAACCCTGCACAAAAAAAACCCCGGCCTGAGCAGGGGTTTCATTCTACCGTCAGGCAGACATCCCAGGTTTCTCCAAAACATGTATTTTATTCAATCAATGACCCGCTTTCAGCAATTCCGGAAATTTCTGCTTAAATCGATTCAGCCTCGGAATCGAAACTCGCCTGATATACGGATGATTCGGGTTAAGCTTTTCAAAATCCTGGTGGTAACCCTCAGCCACCCAGAATTTTAGAAAGGGGTAGACCTCTGCCGCAACCGGCTCCCCTAATTCTTTTTCCAGGGCCGCTTTTTTCTGCTCTATGATTCTTTTCTGCTCCGCATTTTGGTAAAAGATTATGGAACGGTACTGAGAACCTCTGTCAGGTCCCTGGCCGTTAACCTGTGTCGGGTCCTGTGAACCAAAATAGACGTCCACAAGGCTGGCAAAACTGACCACCTCGGGGTCATAGATGACCTCGACCGCCTCGGCATGACCGGTTCTGCCCGTATTGCTTAACTCGTAGGTCGGGTTTTTTGTAAATCCACCTGAGTAACCGCTTATGGCCTCGTCAACCCCTTTCACGCTCTCGTAAACGGCCTCCACACACCAGAAGCATCCACTGGCAAAATAGGCTCGGGCTTTGCCATTTTCGAGAGGAACAACTACAGGGTCGGCGTCTATTACGGCCTGTTGTTTAGGATTGATCTGAGCATTGTTCTGGCAACTGAATACCAGGCCCAGAATTAAACTGAAAATGATCTTTTTCATAGTTTCTATTTTCCTGCTAAATTAGAAATACTAAAAGCAATTAATTTTAAAATTATATTAAATAAAAAAGCCCTTCGGATGAAGGGCTTAATTTATTTTTCAATTTAAAATCAGAACTTTGCAAACAGCTTTTCCATCTTTCCACGCTGCTCCTCGGCCAGTTCTGCATCGACCAGGATTCTTCCACTATGCTCATCGGTTATGATCTTCTTTCTAGATGCAATCTCCATCTGAACCTGCGGAGGTATGGTAAAGAATGAACCGCCGGAAGCACCTCTTTCTATTGGAACAACAGCAAGTCCGTTTTTTACGTTCTTTCTTATCCTGTCATAAGCCTGGACCAACCGGTCTTCTATCTGTTTTTTATACTCATCTGATTTTTTGAGAAGGGCTTTCTCTTCCTTCTCGGTCTCAGCTAAGATCTCATCCAGCTCATTCTTTTTATGCTTTAGATGATCGTCCCGCTCTTTGAGTTTTTCCCTGGTCTCATCAATCACGATATTCTTTTGCTCGATCTGGGCCTTGAACTCCTTGATATGTTTTTCAGCTAATTGGATTTCAAGCTCCTGGTATTCCACCTCTTTGGTAAGGGAGTTGAATTCACGATTGTTACGCACATTCTTTTGCTGTTCTGCATATTTCTTGATCAAAGCCTTTGATTCTTCGATCATGTTTTTCTTGTTTTTGATCTGCTCCTCAAGATCTCCGATTCCCTCGTATAATTTTTCGAGCCTGGTATTCAAACCCAGTACCTCGTCCTCAAGATCTCTAACTTCAAGAGGCAATTCGCCTCTTACATTCCTGATTTCATCAACCCTCGAGTCAATCAACTGAAGATCATATAGCGCTCTCAAACGATCCTCAACTGTGGTTTCTTTCTTTGTTGCCATGCTTTAAAAATACTTTATGGGATTTGTATTTATATCAGATAAAAGGATTGCAAAATTAGGAATTTTTTTCTTAAGATACTGAACCAGCAACGATTTTGTGAATTGTTCGCTTTCATAATGCCCGATATCCATCAGAAGAATCTTTTTTTCAGCCTGAAAAAAATCATGGTATTTAAAATCAGCAGAGATAAATGCATCGGCACCGGCCCTTATAGCCGCTACAATCGCAAAACTGCCTGAACCACCGAGAACGGCAACCTTTTTTATTTTTTTATTTAAAAACCCGGAATGTCTTATCAGATGGGCATTCATCTTCTCTTTAACAAAGCTTAAAAATGATTTCTCTTCCATAGGGTCATTGAGTTCGCCTATCATACCCATCCCGACAGTCTGATTATGGTTTTCAAGTGTGACGATCTCATAGGCCACCTCCTCATAGGGATGGCTGCTGAAAAGTGCTTTCAGGATTCCCGATTCCAGATGTTTCTGGAAGGTCATGGTCAGTTTAATCTCGGCTTCCTCCTGAAACACCCCTTTTGCTCCGTAAGCAGGATTTGAAGACTCGTCACCCTTGAAGGTTCCTGTCCCTTCAATATTGAAACTGCAGTCGGAATATTTTCCAATTTCACCTCCACCGGCAGCGAAAAGGGCTTGCCTCACGCCCTCATGCTCCTTTTCAGGCACATAGGTGGTCAGTTTCTTAATGGTCCCCGCTTTAGGGATCAGTACAGAACGGTTCTTCAATCCTAACTGAATACCGATACGATCGCTAACCCCGGTATTTGAATTATCAAGGGCAGTATGTACAGCCACAATAGAGATTCCATATTCTATGGCCTTCATCACTGTCCTTTCAACGTAAGTAGAGGCTGTAAGCTGCTTCAATCCCCTGAAGATAATTGGATGAAAACTGACAATGCAATTACAATTCCTCTGTCGGGCTTCCTCAACCACTTCTTCGAGAGTATCGAGAGTAACCAAAATTCCGCTTAGCTCTTGATGGACGTGACCAACCAGAAGACCGACGTTATCAAAATCCTCGGCATAAGAAAGTGGGGCCAATGATTCTAATTCACTAATAAGGTCTCCTACAGTCATAAATTTTATGTTATTTTGAAACAAATATAAACTATTTACCCGCTCCTGAATGAAATTCATCAGATACATTCTGATCGTTCTTGTCCCGGCTTATTATCTGTTTAGCTGGTCTAGGAATAAGCTCTATGACTGGGGTATACTTGGGTCTGCAGAATATAACGTACCTGTGATTTGTGTTGGAAACCTTAATGTTGGCGGAACCGGGAAAACACCCATGATAGAGCACCTTATCACTTTGTTTTCGGAAAAATATGAGTTAGCCACATTAAGCAGAGGATATAAAAGAAAAACCTCGGGGTTTGTTCTTGCCGGGCCAAATGACAGTGCCGAAACCATTGGTGATGAACCTTTTCAATTTTACAACAAGTTCAATGATATTATCGTGGCTGTGGATGCTGACAGAAGGCGGGGGATTTCATCTCTACTGGCTCTTCCCAAACCTCCTGAGATCATTTTACTGGATGATGCCTTCCAGCACCGGAGGGTAAAAGCAGGGTTCAATTTGCTTTTAACATCATACAATAATTTGTTTGTGGACGACTTACTGCTTCCTACCGGCGATCTGCGGGAACCCATCTCAGGGCGGAAACGAGCCCATGCAGTGGTGGTTACCAAATGTCCACCTGATATCACCCGGGAGGCGAAGGAACGGATAAAGCTTCGTTTAAAACTCGGGGAGGAGCAGGATCTGTTTTTTAGTTATATCCGTTATTCCGATAAGATCAAGGGGAAAAATGGGGATAGACCCCTGACCGATCTGGCTAAACATAATTTCAGTCTATTAACAGGAATTGCGGACGCCTCACACCTGAAGAATTACCTTATGGCTTCAGGTTTGAATTTCGAGCATCTTGAGTTTGGTGATCATCATGATTTCAGTAAAATTGAACTCGAAGCCTTCAGGGAAAAGGAATTGATTTTGACAACGGAAAAGGATTATGTCCGACTTCTGCGGAATTACACCCATGATAACATCTGGTTTCTTCCTATCGGTGTGGAGCTGGACAGGCCGGATGCCTTCTATGGTAAGTTAAATGACTTTATCAGGAACTAAACCTTTGCGGAACTTCTTTTATCGGTTAAGGCGCTGAATAATTTCTTCTCGAAATCTTCCTGTTTGAAGGGTTTGGAAATAATGTCGTCGAAGCCGGCTTCCTCAAATTCCTGCATTTTATCCTCAAGGGTGACAGCAGTTAGCGCAAAAATAGTTTGTGTCTTATCAAAACCTCTAATACGCTTGGTTGCTTCAATACCGCTTATTCCGGGCATGTGAATGTCCATAAGGACAACGTCATAACCATTCTTTTTCACCTTCTCAACCGCGTCTTCACCATTGTCGACTATTTCACAATTAAGATTCATCTTGGTAAGGATCTTTTTTGTGATCATCTGGTTGATCTTATTATCCTCAACCACCAGTATGGTGACACTGCTCAAATCCAGCTTATTGAGTTTTTTGGTTATTTCGGTGTGTTTAGAGCGAACGGTCTCCTTGGACTCTTCCAAAGGAATTTCAACCGAGAAGGTAGTTCCAACTCCCAGGGTACTTTTCAGGTTAATGGTTCCACCCAGAATTTCCACAAGTCCCTTCACGATAGACAGCCCCAGACCGGTACCGCCATATTTCCTGTTAATCTGAACGGAGCCCTGAGAGAAACTGTCGAACAGGGTTTCCTGCTTCTCATCACTGATTCCTATCCCGTTATCTTCAACTTCAAGCAATACCCTGTGAACTTTTCCATCCTGTGCATTCTTTTTTACCCTGACCCATATATCACCGTCTTTCGTAAACTTGATTGAATTTCCGATAAGGTTGATGAGAATTTGAGATAGTTTAAGTTGGTCCCCGTTAAAAACTTCAGGGAGGAAGCGTTCGTACTCAAAGTGTATGGAGATATTATTGTCTATTGCCTGGTTGCTCAGGGCCGCAATAACGTTTTCGACCTTATTCTTCAGGTTGAATACCTCGGGATCCAGTTCCACCTTATTCGCTTCTATCTTATTGATCTGAAGGATGTCATTGATAAAAGTCAGAAGGTAGTCACCAGAGAACTTCAACGATTTCAAATGCTGAATCTGTTCAGGCTTCGGGTTTTCCTCCAATAACATATTTGTCAATCCCGTAACTGCATAGAGGGGCGTCCGCAACTCGTGGGTCACGGTTGAGAGGAAATTCGCCTTGGTCTTGGCTGCTATTTCTGCGCGTTCCTTTTCAGTTAGAAGCTCCTCATTCTTCTTGTACAACATATTATTGGTCTTCAACCTGATATTGTTGTTTTTATAGAGTGAAAGAGTGAGCAGCGACAAAATAGTAATAAGGGCCACACTTAAAATAGTTGTCAGTTTATTCAGGCTGGTCGCTTCGTTTTGCTGCCGGATCTCCTCGGCCTGTTTCTGAATAAAGGCGTCACGATCACTGATCTGAAGCTGGAATTTCTTATCGGGTGACAGCATTTCTCTTTTCTCGGCAATGATTTCCTCATTGAGGTTGATATAGGACCTGAGATTCTCTGATGCCTTCTGATGATCGCCCTGAGAAGAGTAAATATCAGCCAGAACCTGGTAGCTTCTGTTCAAAAGTTCCTTGGAGTCGTTATTATAAGCAATCGCCGATCCCTTCATGGTCTGAGACAAAGCCCTGTCATATTTCTGCTGTAAAAGTGCCACATGTCCGCTCGTTATAAGCGCTGAGCTCTCTATTAGAGGTAAATTATGCTTGGTAGAAAGAACGACGGTTTTATCCAGCAGTGCGTTTGCCTCATTAAGGTCTCCCATTTTAATATGGGCCTTTGCTTCATTAAGCGTGACCTCAGGGATCAACTCGTCCATGTTCTCTTCCTCGAAAATGGTCTTTGCAGATTTGAAATGATCAAGGGCCTCCCTTATCTGGTTGTCTTTCAGGAATATAAGACCATAAATATAACGTGAGATGGCCTGGTTCAGCTTATCATCAATCTCGTATTGAGCATCTATGGCCCTTGTTATATTCTCCTTGGCGCTGTCTAATTCATCAACGTTATACTGGAGTTTTGCCAATCTTGAATAGATGATTCCCTGGCTTTTCTTATCACCTATTTTCTTGGTCTGATCTAATGCTTTACGCAGGATATTGATCGCCTCATAAAAATTCCCCCGGTCCTCTTCTAGTTCAGCATTATGAATAGCCAATTTGATCTCACTCGATTTATATAAGCTATCACTTTCGAATTCAGTTTGAGCGATTCCGGAAGTCAAAAAAAAGACAAATATTACAGCTATGTAATAATTGATTCGGGACATTTTTTTGTCAAGTTTATCGACAAATATAACAAAATGTTCGATAAAATGCATTTTTTTTAGATAAATCTCACTTTTATGTAAAAATTAATTGGCCAGATATTTCTTACAGCTTTTTCGTTTTTACCTAAAAAATCTTTGTTAGAAATTAATGAATATGCTTTTCTGCATGGTAAGAAGATCGCACCAAAGCACTGCTTTCAACATGCCTGAATCCCAGATCCAAGCCTATTTGCCGGTATTCTTCGAATTGTTCAGGTAAGATATACTGCTTGACAGGCAAATGTTTTTTGCTGGGCTGAAGGTACTGGCCGATGGTCACAACATCAACCTGGGCGTCTTTCAGGTCATGAAGCGTTTCAATCACTTCTTCCCTTGTTTCACCAAGTCCGAGCATGATCCCGGATTTAGTGCGTCTCTGACCCTGTTGTTTGAGGTATCTCAACACCCCGAGGCTGCGGTCGTATTTCGCTTGTATCCTGACTTCCCTGGTAAGTCGCCTCACGGTCTCCACATTATGGGAGATGACCTCTGGTGCCACTTCAATCAATCGGTCTATATGTCGCTCAATTCCCTGAAAATCAGGAATAAGGGTTTCCATGGTCGTTTCAGGGTTCATCCTCCTTACAGCTTTGACAGTTTCCGCCCAGAGAATACTTCCCATATCTTTCAGGTCGTCACGATCCACACTTGTCAGAACAGCATGCTTAATTTTCATGATCTTTATAGAACGGGCCACTTTTTCTGGTTCATCCCAGTCAACCTGCTCGGGCCTGCCGGTTTTCACTCCGCAAAATCCGCATGATCTGGTACAGATGTTGCCCAGGATCATAAAAGTAGCAGTTCCTTCCCCCCAGCATTCACCCATATTCGGACAGCTTCCGGAGGTGCAGATCGTATTGAGTTTGTACTTGTCAACCAATCCGCGTAACTCGGTATATTTTTTTCCGGTAGGCAATTTAACCCTCAGCCATTTTGGCTTGGGTTCCCGTGCAGGAAGAATATTAGAAGCTGTATTCGTCTCCATAGATCAATTTTGCAGGCACAAAGATACGAAGTATTCTCTTAAAGGGTAGTTAAATACCAAATACTGAATCCGGCAAGGAAAGCAATCCCTACCCAACTCAGGATGTGAAGCCCCACCGAGGGTCGCCAGGACTTTGGTGTTAATGAACTGCTGATAAGCCGATAATTCAGAATAGCATAAAACGGAGCGGTTAAAAAAGAAAGGATAGTGGCCACTTTTACCAGTAATCCCATTTCAGAAGCAAAAAAGAAGAAGATCGCGATGGTTCCTGCTGCCAGGATGAATAACCAGATGTAATAACCCTTTTCAGACCGTTTCCCGCTCAGAAGTTCAAGAGTTCGGTGCATAGCTCTTGGTGAGGCGTCCAGGGTGGTTAGGGTAGTGCTGAACATGGTTGTAAAAGCAGCAACACCTATTAATATATAAGCCCAGTCACCAAGGCTAACCGTATACATGGTTATGAGCTGATTAGCGAATACCCCGGCAGTCCCGCTAAAACTCTCACCCGAATCATACATGATCAGGGTTCCGAGACAGACAAAACCAATACCAAGGATCACTGTCCCGATATATCCCACATCAAAATCAAAAAGTGCGCTTCGAGACTGGAATTCAGCAACTTCTTTTTGCTTCTCCACCGCCCAAAGCGAGTGCCAGACCGAGATATCCAGGGGAGCTGGCATCCATCCCATAAATGCGATCAGGAATGCGATCTCCACACTGTTCTGTGGCAGAACCTGGGTCCATGAGACCGGACCTTCGCTTTTATTTACAGCCATTAAAACAGCCATGACGGTACTTATGCTCAGGACGATAATGATAACCTTGATCAATTTATCCAGAAGATTGTAACGGCCCAGAATCAACAGCAGCAGACAAATTACAAGTATGATTATTGTCCAGACCTCAACACTTACGAAATCACCAAAAAGAGACGAAGCCAAGCCGGCAGTAACTATGGTGACAGCTGTTTGAATGGTGAACATGGTTGCGAATGTCAGCAGGAAATAAGCGATAAGAACCCCTTTACCCATTTTCCGGTAACCATCGAGCAGGCTGTTTCCAGTTGCAGCGGCAAATCTCGGGCCGAATTGGAAAAAAGGATATTTGCATAAATTCACAAGCAATAAGGCCCAGATCAGGCCAAGTCCGAAATCGGCACCTGCGCGGGTAGATTGCACAAGATGAGATACTCCAATGGCCGCACCAGCAAAAAGCAAGCCCGGACCGAGTTTCTTCAGATCAATTTTCATGTTCCTGGATGATTTTGGCCAGAAGTTTTTTAGCCCTCAACAATTTGACCTTGACGTTGCTCATGGGTTCATCTATTTGCTTCGAAATTTCTGAATAGGACAATTCCTGGAAATAACGGAGGTTGATCACTTCCTGATAATGGGGTTTTAACTTTTTGATATCCCTCAGCAATTTGGCCAGGTTCTGTTCGGTGATGATCTTGTCCTCAGGGGTTGGAGATTCATCGATAATATCATATATCCGCTCTTCATCTCCCTCTGTGGTGTCATGGGAGATCCTGGATTTTCGTTTTCGTATAAAATCAACATGAATGTTTTTTGCGATTGTGATCAGCCAGGTTTCGAATTTATAACTGTCGTCGTAAGTTTCTATTTTGTCGAAGGCCCTTGAGAAGGTCTGAATAGTGATATCTTCAGCATCATTCTCATTCTGGGTCCGTTTCAGCAGGTATCCATAAACATGATTCCAGCAGGTATCTAACAGAAAACTAAAAGCGTATTGGTTGTTGGCCCTGGCTTTTCTAATTGCTTCAGTTATTTCCAATGTTTTCTTTTTGAGAACAGATTAATCATAAAGATAGCCAAATGGAACAGAACGAGAAATAATTCTAGGAATGGATAAAGCCATATGGTATCAATCGCTTTAAATTTTTTTGCCGCCAGGCCATATGTGGTCATGGCCACAACCACTCTGGCTGAGAACACGATTAAAAAGACCAATTGATCTTCCCATATTATCGCAAGGTTGATCGCAAATACCCAAAACAATAAGAGGGACAGATTGAAAGATCCAAGCATCAGTTTATCTGAGATCTTATAGTACGGAGCAGCACTAAAATGACGTCGTTTCTGATTGATCCATTCTGTGAGGCTTCTCTTTGGAACAGATTCGGTGAACGCTGATGGGAAGATACAAATGGCCGTGTTTTTGCCATTAGCCACCTGATTGATAAAAAGATCATCATCTCCGGAGAGTATGTGCATATGATCTTTGAAACCACTCGCTTCAAAGAATAAATCCCGCCTGTAAGCCAGGTTTCTTCCAACTCCCATATAGGGACGACCTTTCAGTGCAAAGGAAAAATATTGAAGAGCTGTATGAACGGTTTCAAAGCGGATAAGCAGGTTTAAAAGGCTTCCCTTGATCTTTTTGTAAGACCCATAGCCGAGAACTATCCTTTTTTCATTTGAAAAATGACGGCTCATAGATTTGATCCAGTCCTTATCTTTGGGCAGGCAATCTGCATCAGTGAACAGCAGGAATTCGTTTTTTGCGGCTTTGATACCCAGTGTCAGCGGGTATTTCTTGTTATTCCAGAATGAATCGATAGGTTTTACATCAACTATCCTGATATTCCCGTTATTCTGTTCAAACTCCTGCATGACCTCCAGGGTATCATCAGTTGAGCCATCATTGATAAGTACCAATTCAAAGTCAGGATAGTCCTGATCCAGGATTGCCGGCACGAGGTTCTTAAGGTTTTCCGCCTCATTTTTTGCACAAACTAATACAGAGATCCCGATTTTTTTTAATCGGGGTGTTATAGGCCTGTAAAAACCGAAAGGGAGGAAAATCAACAGATAATAGCCTAATTGAACCAGGCATGTTATACAGAAACCGTAAAAGAGCAGGTCTGCCAGGGGCATGGTCCTAAGAAGTATGTGTGGTCTCGGTGCAGTCCTTATATTGATCGGGTGTCCTGCCACAGAACCCGCAGGTTTCACCCTCCTGGTTCAACATGGGATTCTGGCTCGCACAGGTTCCTGCGAATTCACCGTCCTTTTTTGCCCATATTTTGATGGCGATGCCTGCTATTGCAAGGCCTAATAACACTAAAGTTATAAGAACTAATTTCATGGATATACTTTGTACAAAGATACGCATTCTGAAGATAAATCTTGAATGCATTCAGACTTATACAAACCTTTTCAGAAAATGAAAAACCTAGTTATCATTTATATTCAATGGAACCGTAGCCACGGAGTTTTCCATGGAGGCCTCGTTGTTTCCTCCTTTAGGTTCGATAGTAATACTCAGGCTAACCGCATTCTCGATGTAAGGAATCGGTTTGAGATTTCGGTCGGCCTCGTCAAGGATTCCCAGATTTACCATTCGATCCTGGATCTGGGCCCACATCTGATAACATTGCTCTTCCGATATCTTTGGCAGGGAGATCACATCGATGAGAGTTGATTTTTCTACCGGATTGATATATGCTACCGTCTTTAATTCCTTTGCCCGGTCATTTCCTCTTAATACGTACTTTTGGGTTTCAGGGTTATTCAGTTTCATCAACTGTCTCATCACGCTTTCGAGCATCAAGTTATTCTTGTCGATATCGCTTCTTAGATCGAAAATCTCTTCAGCTATGGTATCGTTTTCGTTGCTCAAGACCTGGCTCCTGTTGTAATAAACATATGAGGTCACGGCGAAAATCACAGCTGCTACAGAGGCCGCAATACTGATCCAGTTCGGGAAACTGTGACGTTTTAGCTGAACTACCGGAGTTTCATCTAGCTGATTCATGACGCTCTCAAGTATATCTGGAGAAGGCATGGCCTGAGCACGTGCTGTTAACTCAAGCTGATCCTGAAGCAGCTGGTATTCCTCTTCAACCTCCGGGTAATTGGCAATGAATTGCTCCACCTTGAGAGCCTCGCCCTTACTGGTGTCACCTATAAGGTACTTTTCCAGTAATCCGGAATCAAGAAACTGATGTATTTTTTTATCCATAATCTCCGGGTTTAAGGATCGTAGATCTTCTTAAGTTCTCTTAATCCTATTTTTAACCTCGATTTCACCGTGCCCAGCGGGATTTTCAGCTCTTCACTGGCTTCCTGCTGTGTCATGCCCTCAAAAAACAAGGCATTTAAGACAATCTGATATTTAACATCCAGGCTGGCGACATGTTCTTTTAGGTCAATCGCATCCTGGTTTAATCCGAGTGACGGTAATTTATATACGTTTGAATCATTAATTTGGATTTCCTTCTCGAATTTGAGATTATGGCTCCTCAGTTTATCGATTGCGGTGTTTCGTGCTATTCTATATAGCCATGTGAACAGCTTGGCCTTTTTCGGGTCATATTTATGGGCATATCTCCAGATCTTTATGAACGTTTCCTGGAGGGCGTCCTCGGCCATTGCACTGTTCTTGGTCACCTTGAAGATAACGCCATACAGGGTGTCGGAATAATTCTCATAAAGCAGGGGAATAGCCCTTTTATCCGATTCCTTAAGTAACCCTACGATATGTTCTTCGAGTTTAGTAGCCAAGGATTTAATTCAATTAGAGGGAATATTGGTATTCAACATCTTTTGATAACGCAGTTCATCAAATAATATTGACCTCCGGTTCCAATTTAATATCAAAGATACGCTTAATAGTCAATTGAATGAGTTGAGCAAGTTTCAAAATATCATCTCCTGCGGCATTCCCGTAATTTACGAGAACAAGAGCTTGCTTGTCATGCACACCGTAATCGCCGAACCTCTTTCCTTTGAATCCGGCTTTTTCGATCAGCCAGCCGGCAGGAACCTTTATTTTACCATTATCCTGTGTATAACTTGGAATTTCAGGAAACAACTTCTTTAGCCGGCTAAAATGATCACTTCCGATAACAGGGTTCTTAAAGAAGCTTCCGCTGTTTCCTATCTTGGCCGGATCAGGTAATTTGGACTGCCTTATCCTGACCACCGCCTCTGAAACATCTTTTATTCCCGGGCTTTTCACACCTGCTGCAGCCAAAGCCTGTTTAATGGCACCATACGAGGTATGTATCTTATGATCTTTTGTGCTGAGCTTAAGTCTTACCGAGGTGATGACAACTTTAGATTTCAACTCTTTTTTGAATATCGAATTCCTGTATCCAAACTGGCATTCAGCGGTTGTGAAAGTGCGGAAGTCGCCACTTTCGAGGCTAAAGCCCCGACAGTCATAAAAGACGTCCTTTAGCTCAACACCATATGCCCCGATATTCTGAATTGGTGCTGTTCCTACATTTCCCGGGATTAATGACAGGTTTTCAATGCCTCCGAGATTTTTATCTAAACAGTACATCACCAGTTCGTGCCAGTTCTCTCCGGCTGCTGCCTCAACTATTACATGATTATCATCTACTGGATTTATCTTGATTCCTTTCAGATCGACGTGAAGCACCATACCGTCAAAATCCTTGGTTAGCAGTATATTGCTGCCACCGCCCAGGATCAGAATTTTTTCTTCGGAAAAAATTGAAATGGCCTGAGCCAGCTCTTCCTCAGATCCAACAGATAAAAAGGTCTTTGCGCGAACATCAAGTCCGAAACTGTTATATGACTTCAGAGATTTGTTGTATTCTGGCTGCATCAGGAATTGTACTGTGAGAGGGCTGTTTTCAAAATTTTTACGGCCCTGATTAGGTCTTCCTCTTTAAGTACGTATGCGATTCTGATTTGGTTTTTACCAAGGCCCTCAGATGAGTAGAATCCGGCCGCGGGAGCGACCATGACGGTGGCACCATCAAGCTCGAATTTTTCTAATAACCATCGCGCAAAATAATCTGCATCATCAACCGGAAGTTCGGCAATGCAATAGAACGCTCCCTTAGGGGTCCCAACCTTTACGCCATCAATTTTTTGCAATTCCCTGATTAGCGTATTCCGTCTGACAACGTATTCATCTATTACCGCATCGAAATATTCTGAAGGGGTGTCAAGGGCCGCTTCCGAGGCTATTTGAGCCAATGTGGGCGGGGAAAGCCTTGCCTGGGCAAATTTCAATGCCGTGGAGATCAAATTTTTATTCCGTGAAACAATACAGCCAATCCTGGCTCCGCACATACTGTAACGCTTAGACACCGAGTCTATCATGACAGCGTTTTCCTCCAGGCCTTCCACCTGCATGATCGAATAATGTTCATGGCCGTCATAAGCGAATTCCCGATAAACCTCATCGGCAACGAGAAAAAGGTTATGCTTTTTGACCATTCTTGCTAATTTTTCGATTTCTTCCTTGCTGTAGAGATATCCGGTCGGATTACCAGGGTTGCAAATAAGAATGGCCTTGGTTTTCTGACTGATGAGTTTTTCAAATTCTTCGATAGGAGGCAAGGCGAAATTATTATCTATTTTGGATATAACAGGGACCACCTGAACACCCGAGGCAATGGAAAACCCGTTATAGTTGGCATAAAATGGCTCAGGGATGATGACCTCATCTCCGGCATCCATTATGCTTCCGAAAGTAAAAAGTAAAGCCTCACTGCCGCCGGTCGTAACAAGGATGTCGTCCTTGTCAACCAGAATGTCATTCTTTTTATAGTAGGCCGCAATTTTTTCTCGGTATTCATCAGAACCCTCAGACCGACTGTAGGCCAGAACCTCCAGGTCACTGTTCCTTACAGCATCGAGTGCAATTTTAGGAGTTTTTATATCGGGCTGACCGATATTGAGATGAATGACTTCAATACCGCGTTTTTTTGCGGCTTCAGAATAAGGGACAAGCTTCCGAATAGGTGATTCCGGCATTGCCATTCCCTTTGAAGAAATCTTGGGCATAACGAGGATTTATTAGGTGCTGCAAAGTTCCGAAATTAATCTTAAAGTTTTTTTAAAAATCTACGTAAAGCCTTAGTTCTTGATAAAAGATTTGTAAATTCATTACACGCCACTGCTTATGAATAAAAATTGCTTTTTCTGTCTCTTACTTTTGTTGTTTTCAGTGAATTTAAACGCCCAGGGGAAGTTTATCCTGCAGGATTCAAAAACTGAAAAAATAAAGTTTCAGCTAATCAATAACCTTATCGTAATTCCGGTTGAGGTTAACGGTGTGCGGCTGTCATTCCTGCTCGATACGGGTGTGAGCAAGCCGATAATCTTTAATTTCCTCAATATCTCTGAAGCGCTGCAGATTAACCAGGCCGAGCGAATTTTTCTCCGTGGTCTGGGGGAAGGGGAAGCGATTGAGGCCCTGAGATCAAGGAATAATATCTTTAAGATTGGAGATGCGATCAATATCAATCAGGATCTTTACGCCATCTTTGATCCTGAGCTCAATTTTGCGCCAAGGCTCGGAGTTCCCATTCACGGGATCATCGGTTATGATTTCCTCAAAGATTTTGTAGTAGACCTGAATTATTCCAGCAGGGTTATTAAATTATATCCTCCGGATAAATACAATCCAAAGAAGTGCCGGGACTGTGTTAAGCTCAATTTGGATTTCTTCAATAATAAACCTTATATAGATGTTATGATTTCGGTATCCGGAGAGGACATTCCTGTGAAGCTTCTAATAGATACGGGAGGCAGTGATTCAATCTGGTTATTTGAGGATGAGATAAAGGGAATTGAAGTGCCTGAGAAATTTTTCAAGGACTTTCTTGGTAGAGGTCTTAGTGGAAGAGTTTATGGCAAGAGGGCCAAAATAGATGCTGTTAAAATAGGAAAATTCGAATTGAAACGGCCAAATGTGGCATTCCCTGATTCTTTAAGTATTTCCTTTGCAAGGAAATTCAAGGAAAGAAGCGGATCCGTTTCCGGAAATGTCCTCAAACGCTTTAATATGGTCTTTAATTACGGGGAAGGCGAGGTGCAGTTAAAACGCAATCGTAATTTTGGTTTGCCCTTTTACTACAATAAAAGTGGAATTGAACTGGAGCATCACGGTGTTAGGGTGGTTCGAGAGTTGGACAGGAGTATCGAACTGAATCCTTATGGCACTGATAATCAGTCGGTAGCGCAACATAGCATGATTTTTACAGGATCTTATAAATACAGGCTGGCACCTTCTTTTGTGATTGTTGAAATCAGGCCGGATTCACCGGCCGAAAAGGCCGGATTGATGGTTGGGGATGTTATACTGAATATCAACAGACGTCATGCCCATCTATATTCCATGCAACAGATCATCCAGATGTTTTACGGGGAAACAGGGAAAAAGGTCAGATTGGTAGTCGACAGGAATGGGGTGCCTATGAAGTTTGACTTTTTACTGGAGAACCTTCTTTAAAAACAAAAAGGCGCTCAATCGAGATCGAGCGCCCTGTTTATAACTTCCGTTATCTTATTGTTCTATAAGGCTTTTGCTTTTCTTGTCAAGTACACCAGACTTACCCGGGTCTATCACATTACCCTTTATCTTGAGGGCCACTGTGGGCCGATCTGCATTGGAGGTAACAGTAATAGTCTTGCGTATAGGCATCACCCTGTTGGTGTCATATTTCACTTCAATTTCCCCTGTTTCACCGGGCATGATAGGCTCTTCAGGTTTTTTAGGTACCGTGCAACCACAGCTTGATTTTACCTTGGAAATGATCAATGGGGCGTCTCCTGTATTTTTGAATTTAAATACACGAACACCGTCAGCACCCTTCTCGATTGTACCATAATCGATGGTTTCACTTTCGAATTCGATTTTGGCTACCTTGTCCTGTGCGTTAATAGAAAAACTTATTAATCCCACGAACAATAGTGTAACTAGTTTTTTCATCATTTTTGGTTTAAATTCAACGTAAACTTACTCACTTTTTGATCATTGTGCAAAATTATTAGACGTAATGCATCCTGCCTCTGAAGGTTTGTTTCATTTCAATTGACATATAATTTTTCAAAAATCAAAATATAAGTACTTTTGCATGTATTGTTCAAAAACTATTCCAAAATATGTCCATCCCATCACAATATGATGCAAAATTAGTAGAGGATAAGTGGTATGAATACTGGATGAAACACGGATATTTCAATTCAGTACCGGACGACCGAAAGCCTTATACCATAGTGATTCCGCCACCTAACGTGACCGGAGTGCTTCACATGGGGCATATGCTGAATAATACCATTCAGGATGTGCTTGTAAGACGTGCGAGATTAAAGGGTTATAATGCCTGCTGGGTTCCCGGAACGGATCATGCCTCTATAGCAACCGAAGCTAAGGTTGTGTCTAAACTGAAATCTGAAGGCATAAGAAAGGCAGATATCTCGCGGGAGGAATTTCTTGAACATGCGTGGGAATGGACGCACAAACACGGTGGGATAATACTGGAACAACTGAAAAAACTCGGAGCCTCCTGCGATTGGGATCGCACTAAATTCACCATGGATGACCAGTTGTCTGAGTCAGTGATCGATGTGTTTATTGATCTTTATGAGAAAGGACTTATCTACAGAGGTTTCAGAATGGTGAACTGGGATCCGCAGGCTAAAACGACCCTCTCCGATGAGGAAGTAGTATATATTGAACGTACAGATAAGCTATATTATATAAATTATAAAATAGATGGGGAGGACGGATTTGTCACCATTGCAACTACACGACCTGAAACCATTCTCGGTGATACGGCGGTATGCGTTAATCCGTCAGACGGACGATTTACTCAGCTCGAGGGTAAGTCTGTGATCGTGCCGGTATGCAATCGTGTAATTCCTGTTATTTTCGATGATTATGTCGATATGGAATTCGGTACTGGCTGCCTAAAAATTACTCCGGCCCATGATGCAAATGACAAGGAGATCGGCGAAAGGCATAAACTTGAAATCATCGATATTCTCAATGATGACGGAACTCTGAACGAATACGGCCTGCATTACCAGGGTCAGGACAGGGAAGAGGCTAGGCGTAATATCGCCGATGAACTCGAGAGAATGGGATGCATGGCCAAAGTGGAAGATTACGCTCATAAGGTTGGAACCAGTGAAAGGACGCATGCCGTTATTGAACCAAAGATATCCGTCCAATGGTTTCTGAAAATGAAGGAGCTCTCAAAACCCGCACTGGATCATGTAATGGATGATACAGTAAAATTTCATCCTTCCAAATTCAAGAATTCATACAGGAATTGGATGGAAAATGTCAGGGACTGGAATATTTCACGCCAACTCTACTGGGGACATCGGATCCCGGCTTACTATTACAGCAGTGGTATTCATGATTTTGTTGTGGCCAAAACCATTGAGGAAGCGGTTGAACTGGCACGTGAGAAAACAGGGAACCAGACTTTGGAGGCTTCCGACCTTCGCCAGGATCCGGATGTGGTTGATACCTGGTTCTCATCATGGTTATGGCCCATCAGCGTATTCGATGGAATCAGGAACCCCGATAATGAAGATATCAACTACTATTATCCGACCGACGACCTTGTAACCGCCCCTGAAATTATGTTCTTCTGGGTGGCTAGGATGATTATCTCCGGATATGAGTACAGAAAGGAACCTCCATTTAAAAATGTTTATTATACCGGAATCGTCAGGGACAAGATTGGGAGAAAAATGTCGAAATCACTTGGGAATTCACCTGATCCGATCGAATTGATCGAGGAATATGGTGCCGACGGTGTTCGTGTTGGTATGCTTATGTGTTCACCGGCGGGGAATGATTTACCATTCGATGTCTCCCTTTGTGCCCAGGGAAAGGCCTTTTCCAACAAGATTTGGAACGCTTTCAGGCTCATTCAGGGCTGGGAGGTTGCTGACGTGGAACAGCCTGGTTATGCGAAGATCAGCCTTAGCTGGTATCAGAGTCAGTTCAATAAAACCCTTTCGATTATTGAAGATCATTTTTCAAAGTTCAGGATCAGTGATGCCCTCATGGAAACCTATAAGCTTATCTGGAATGATTTCTGCTCGTGGCTGCTCGAAATGGTAAAACCATCATTTGGTGATCCCGTTGATCGAAAAACATTTAATGCAGTCATTTCGATATTGGAGGATAACCTGAGGATTCTTCACCCTTTTATGCCATTTATCTCAGAGGAGATTTGGCAGTATATCTCAGATCGTACGCCCGATGAGGCCTTGATCATTGCTGAATGGCCAGAATTAGGGAAGATTGATTAAGACCTGATCACAAAGTTCAACTTTGCAACCGAGGTAGTCTCCGGAATCAGGACCATTAGGAAACAAAAGAACATTTCCTTCAGGGACACGATCGATTTATTAGTATTAAATAATGAAGGTCAACCTAATGACTTCGATAGTGTAATCAAAAAATTAGGTAATGTTAATACATTGGATTATACCGCAGAGAAGATCGCAGGAGCTTTGACGTTCAGGGTAAAGTCTAATGAGTACTTCATCCCTGCGGCTGACACTATTAATCTTGATGAGGAGATCAAAAAGATAAAGGAGGAGTTGAATTATACCGAAGGATTCCTCAAGTCTGTCCAGAAAAAACTCTCTAACGAGAGATTTGTTCAAAATGCCCCGGAACAAGTTGTTTCTGCAGAGCGGAAAAAGGAAGCAGATGCCCTGGCCAAGATCGAAACCCTTAAATCAAGCCTGGCCAGCCTTGAGTAGAGACCGTTATTTGCTGTAATGAAAATAGGTATTGACGAGCTCAACATATTTTTGTTTTGCCTCGTCCTCTGAAATATCCCGTGCCTGGAAGAGGGCATTGGTCTTAAAGGCATTTATGAGTGGTTTCCTGCTTGATGGCTGACTGTAGTCGTTGGTGGCAATCTTGTAATATGCATAAAGTTTAAGAAGGATGTCGGCAGGGAATGGCTCGGCATGATTGTTGATTTTTTCAACAGCCTCAAGAAATGCCTTATTCAATTCTTCGGAATTCATGACCTCTGTGCAATCACTGTCTCTCCGCCTCGAACACGCTGATTCAGGCTTACATTGATCTTATAGTCTAATGGCAGAAATAAATCTACTCGTGATCCGAATCTTATGAACCCGGAGTCCGATCCCTGTCTCACTGTATCGCCCTCCTTTGCGTAATTGATGATTCGTTTTGCCATAGCCCCGGCGATCTGCCGGTAGAGCACAGGGCCAAAAACTTCGTTTTCCACCACGACAGTCGTTCTTTCATTTTCCTCACTGGCCTTGGGATGCCATGCAACCAGATATTTCCCAGGATGGTACTTGCTGACTTTGACCTTTCCACCTATGGGATATCGAGTAACATGCACATTGATAGGAGACATGAAAATACTAACCTGCCTTCTGCGGTCATTGAAGTATTCATTCTCTTCAACTTCCTCTATTACCACCACTTTCCCGTCTACAGGAGCCAAAGCTTCCTGGTCATTTACATTGGTTTTCCGTTTGGGGTTCCTGAAGAATTGAAGGATCAGGATAAATAAAATGAGAAATCCCAGCTGAAGGGTGAGCTCCAACCAACGCAGTTGAACAAACTCGTCGATTAGAAGAAAGGCAGCAACGATAACTACCAGACTCCCGAAAATGATCTTATGGCCTTCTTTATGAAACATGCTTTATAATACGTAAGAACAAATATATGAATGGTGCCGCAAAAATAACGCTGTCTAACCTGTCAAGTAGTCCGCCATGCCCCGGCATTATGATTCCGCTGTCCTTTACCTGAGCCTGTCTTTTAAATTTGGATTCAATGAGATCACCCAGGGTTCCGAAAACACTTACTATAATTGCCAGGATCAACCAATTCGTAAAACTGAGGGTATCGGTGTACTTTGAGATGAAAAAACTGCTCAGGCAGGCGAAGAACAACCCGCCTAAAAATCCTTCAACCGTTTTTTTTGGCGAGATCCTTGGGAATAATTTCTGTTTGCCAAAATTCTTTCCAACTATGTAAGCGAAAGAATCATTTACCCAGGTGAGAATGAAAGCACCGAGTATCAGCGATGGAGTAAATTTATTTCTGAAATTAGCTATCAGGATGATAAAAACAAATGCGCTGGACAGGTAAAAGGTAGTATTGATCAGCCTGCCAGAAAAAAATGGAGGTAACGGTTTATGTGAAAACAGGTCCTTTATGAGTATAAGCTGGACAAAAATTGTCAGAACCTGTAAAATCTGAACGGCTTCGTCAAAACCATTGTAGGATTCCATGACTACCTGCCAGTATCCGAAAACGAGATACATCGCAACGAAGAGGAAATATGGAATCCAACTTTTAAATCCGATCAACCGATTAAATTCTGCTACTGCAATGATTCCAAATACGAAGAACAGACCGATTACAGCATGCTGCGACTGCAGCGATAGCAGAAATAATACTGCATATAATAATCCGGAAGTCGCACGTATTAATAATTCCCTCACCGGTAATATTTAAAGGTCTTCAAGGAGTAACAGGTATAAGTTCTTTGTACTACTTCCATAACTGAGGAAGTCACTTTCATTTGCCGCCTTGAAGTGCTTGATTGTAGTAATATTTGTGGGGATCTTTTCACGATTCTTATCCTTGATGCCATGTAATCCTTCGCTAATGGTCTCAACAAACTGGCTGGTGGTGGCGAAGATCACGAAATTTGACGGTAGCTCCCTCAGTTTCTTTTCAGCAATCTGGTTGGAGGAGATAAGCAGTGAACCATCATTGCCGATCAGGTACTCACAGGTCGTAAAAAAGAATTCAGCTTCCGACGAGCGCTTGGTGATATCGAGGTCAAAGGCTTTAAATCGATCTGCCAGCCGATCGTCAATTATAAAAACTTTTTTGCCTTCCCAGCCATTCTCCTTGAGGATATTAAGAAAATTGTCCTCCACCTCCGACTGATTTTCGCAATAGAGGAATTTTCCTCCATTAGCCTTGAAGTTTATGGTGAATCTTTCGTCTGTGGGAATCTCAATTTCAGGCATATATTTGCTGCGTTCCTCAATATTGGAGCGTTCGCGGGATTGCCCTGATTTCGAGCCAAAGATTTTACGAAACAGACTCATAGGGTGGATTGCTATTAACTAGGAATACTTAGTTAACTCAAATATATGAAAATCTAAATTTAAAAAAGAGAGAAAGCGTGGTCTACTGACTATTCTTCCTCATCCAATAATCCGCGTTCTTCCTTCTTAAAAGGACTTTTGCCAAAGATCTTCTCTAGGTTATCCTTGAAAATCACCTCTTTTTCAAGAAGTTCCTCGGCCAGCTGGATCAGTTTATCTTTATTTTCCTCTAACAATTTTATGGCACGCTGATACTGCGCCTCTATGATACTAGAGATTTCTTTATCTATCGCTTCTGCGGTTTTCTCGCTGTATGGTTTAGTGAACCCATATTCATTTTGACCCGAGGAATCGTAATAGGTCAGGTTTCCGATGGTATCACTCAAACCGTAAATAGTTACCATGGCCCTTGCCTGCTTGGTTACTTTTTCAAGATCGGATAAGGCTCCGGTAGAGATTTTTCCAAAGATAACTTCTTCGGCTGCACGTCCGCCCATTGCGGCACACATCTCATCCAGCATCTGCTCGGGCCTGACGATAAGCCTTTCCTCTGGCAAGTACCACGCTGCTCCCAGCGAGCGTCCGCGTGGAACTATGGTAACCTTGACAAGCGGTGCAGCATGTTCAAGCAGCCAGCTTGCAGTTGCGTGTCCGGCCTCGTGATAGGCGACCGCACGCTTTTCTTCAGGGGTAACAATTTTATTCTTTTTCTCCAGTCCGCCTACAATACGGTCAACAGCGTCGAGGAAATCCTGTTTTCCCACAACCGATTTGTTTTTCCTTGCCGCGATTAGTGCTGCTTCATTGCAGACATTGGCGATGTCAGCACCTGAAAAACCAGGTGTTTGCCTGGCCAGGAATTTAGTATCCACAGAATCATCTTTCTTAATAGGTCTGAGGTGCACTTCGAAGATTTCCTTGCGCTCCCTGATATCCGGAAGGTCAACAAAGATCTGCCTGTCAAAACGCCCTGCACGCATCAGTGCTTTGTCAAGCACATCAGCCCGGTTCGTAGCCGCGAGAACGATTACATTAGTATTGGTGCCGAAACCATCCATTTCGGTAAGCAACTGGTTAAGGGTGTTTTCCCTTTCATCGTTTGACCCGGAAAAATTAGCCCGGCCCCTGGCTCGTCCGATGGCATCAATTTCATCGATAAATATGATGGAGGGCGATTTTTCCTTAGCTTGTTTAAACAGATCTCTTACCCGTGACGCACCAACTCCAACAAACATCTCAACAAAGTCTGATCCGGAAAGTGAGAAAAATGGCACCTTCGCTTCACCGGCAACTGCTTTGGCGAGCAGTGTTTTACCAGTTCCCGGAGGGCCGACAAGTAAAGCTCCCTTTGGGATTTTACCGCCCAGCGATGTATATTTTTCCGGATTTTTTAGAAAATCGACGATCTCCTGAATCTCTTCCTTGGCACCTTCAAGCCCGGCCACATCCTTAAATGTGGTTTTAACTTCAGTATTCTGGTCGAAAAGTTTCGCTCGCGACTTGCCTATATTAAATATCTGGCCACCTGCACCGCCTCCTGTTCCTGAGGACATCCTCCTCATTATAAAGATCCAAACTCCTATGATCAGCACGAATGGAAGCAGTGTGAGCAGAAACTCTCCCCACATATTGCGCTGTGTTTCATAATTGACAACGGTTTGGAGGTCATTTTCCTTGATGACTTCGCTGAGTTTATTCTCAAAGTTCTGCAGGTCCCCAAACTCAAACTGGTAATTTGGTGATTGTCCTGCCATGGGTAATAACTGCGGTTGATTGGCATTCCTGTGAACTTCCTTTTTCTCAGCATCGGAAGTAAGATAGACTTTGGCTTCCCGCTGATTCAAAATCTGAACGCGTTCTACGTCGCCGTTCTCCAGATACTCAAAAAACTGGGAGGGTGTTGTCTGGGCTCCTGATGAGCCCATGCCTCCCGAGAAAATATTGATGAATAAGAAGATAGCCAGAATAAGAGCATAGATCCAATATGAACTTACTTTTGGCTTTTTGGTATTTGGGTTATTTGTTGACATTTTTTCTAGTAACTGGTTTTAATTTCGGTTGAGACAGCATCTCCCCAAAGGCTTTCAATATCGTAATATTCCCGAATATGCCTCTGAAAAACGTGCACGACCACGTTAACATAATCCATCAGTACCCATTCGGCATTTTCGCTGCCTTCCACATGCCAGGGTTTATCCTTAAGTTCTTTGCTGACTTTTCTCTGAACGGAATTAACTATCGCATTGACCTGCGTGTTCGATGTTCCCTCACAAATAATGAAATAGTCACAAACTGTATTTTCTATACTTCTAAGATCCAGAATATTTATGTTTTGCCCCTTTACATCTTCAATCCCACTAATGATAAATGCTATTAACTGGTCAGCCGTACTATTTCCTTTCGTCATTAAAATGCTTTAATTTGTGCAAAGTTATTACTTTTTTACCTCCATTTATACATCATGTTCTTAAGAAAATGATAAATAAATGCTGATTTTGATATGCATCTGATCAAACTTAATGCCATTGGTTCAACCAATTCCTATTTGCGCCAAATATGTGCTAAACGGGAAATGCAGGATTTTACCGTGGTGCTTACTTCGCATCAGACAGAAGGCCGCGGACAGATGGGAACCAGTTGGTCTTCCCAAAAGGGAAAAAACCTAACAATTAGCGTATACAAGCGTATTCAGACGCTTCCCATAGATTCGGGTTTTTATATCAGCATGTCCACATCCCTTGCCATAATCCGAACTTTAAAGCGCTTTAATATTCCCCGATTATTTGTGAAATGGCCGAACGACATTTTGTCAGAAGACAAGAAAATCTGTGGAATTCTTATCGAAAACCTCATAAAAAACGGTAAAATTGAGGCCTCCATCCTCGGAATTGGTTTAAATGTGAACCAGGTTGAATTTCAGAAATTACCCAAAGCTTCCTCATTGAAAATCATTACAGGCAGGATTTTTGACAATGATGAACTTTTAAATCTGATCATTGAAGACCTCCGATTTTACTTCCAAAAGCTAGATAAATCAGAATTCAGGAACTTAAAACGCGAGTATGAAAAATTTCTCTTCAGAAAGAACAAACCGTCTACTTTTAAGGATAAGGAAGGCAATATGTTTCCAGGCTATATCAAAGGAATAAATGAAACAGGTCAACTAAAGGTCCTGACTGAAGACGGGATAATAAAAGAATATGATCTGAAAGGGGTAGAACTTCTCTATTGAATGGCACCGGGAATATTGGAGACCAGGGTTTCGATAAATTTTGAAATAGGACCCTTGATCATCATGGCCATCATTGGGTTGAAATCGCCTTCAAACACCAATTGAACTTCCGACTGATCATCACTTAATGCCTGGATATGCCCCGTTAAAGAAAAATCGATCTTCCCGCCGGCGGCACCAAGTTCAATTTTATCAAATTCTTCAGCCGATTTCTTTTCAAGGGTAATCTCGGGCATTCCCTTAAGAGCAAATAAAAAGGTATTCTCTCCTATAAGTTCGAACTTCTGTATGCTTTCCGGCATCAGTTTTTCGAAATTATCCATACTGGATAGAAACTCATACACCTGTTGCTGTGATTTGTTGATACTGGTCTTGGGTGATTCTAATTTCATGTTAAGATTCGGTTTATTTGTCACCCCATCCTGACGGATCATTATTCCATTCGGTAAGGGTATTCATTTCATCAGAGGAGATATACCGGGTTTTCACCGCTTGTTGAAGCAGACTCGGATAGTCGCTTAATGTGTACAATTCAAGTTCCGACTTTTCAAAATTCTGTCGCGACACTTCAAAATCATATGTGAAGATTGCCACCATTCCTTCTACTATCAATCCGGCATCTAGAAGGGCATCAACGGCGTTTAGGCTGCTTTTGCCGGTACTGATCAGATCTTCTATCACGACAACATTCTGACCCTCCTTGGCAAATCCTTCAATCTGATTTTGTCGACCGTGTTTTTTTGGCTCCGGTCTTACGTAGATGAATGGGAGGTTCATATGTTCTGCCACCAGGGCCCCAATTCCGATAGCTCCGGTAGCCACCCCCGCTATCACATCCGGTTTCCCGTAATGGGTCTTAATATGCTTCGCCATGCTCTTCCTGATAAAATTCCGGACCTCGGGAAAGGAAAGGACGATCCGGTTATCACAATAGATAGGAGATTTCCAGCCTGAGGCCCAGGTAAATGGTTCTTTTGGGCTGAGTTTAATGGCATTGATCCTCAAGAGCAATTCAGCCGTTTTCTCTGCGATGTTTTTGTCGATGATCATGCGGGCAAAACTACTAAAAAATGCTATTTTTACCGCACT
>JBFKFP010000016.1:0-27283 GCA_041618535.1 Flavobacteriaceae bacterium | reverse complement strand
GTGGTTGAAGAAGCCATTAATGAAGAGGCTGATAAAAAAGAGTTGATCGTCGAGTTCGCTTTCAAAACAAACAAGGAAGATGAATTCAAAATTATGCTAAACAATATCGAGGTTGACGATCTTCAGAAAATGAATATCAACGTAGTGGAAACTGTCCCACCATCGGCCCAGCCGGATAAGATAATAGCCAATTTTGGGGAGAGAATTTCGAATAACTTGCTTATAAACCTTGGTAATTCAGAAGTAAAATCGGTTGAGATATCAGCCATAGATGTGAGATATGGAGAAGTTTTTATCTCTTCTCAAACCGCAGAGGATTTAGACAAGTATTTTGCATTTAATAAATTCATAGATTGGGATCCAGCTTCTTTAACGGTTTCTACCAAGCGAGTTGATGGTAAGCTTTTCCCGGTTATTTCAGCAAGAATACTCTTAATCAACGCTCTCCAGAATTAAATTTGATAACGATAATATCCTGTTACAATCGCAATAAAGGATTATTTTTCCAGAAAAGCCTTGATTGGGAGTAGTATTAGAGTTCTTTTTCTAAGAATACTCGGGATGCTGCTTTTTTTTGGAATTACTCTTTACCTGACCAATACCTTCGAGCCCGAGCAGGTTGGAAGATATGACTTTAGCCGTTCCATAATTATGTTTCTGGGAGGAATAGGAATATTTGGGATGCATCAGTCGGTATTGTATTTTTCCGGATATCTTAAGGCGAACAAATCAGAAAGCTATTTAAAGGTTATATACAAGAAAATGGTAATAATAATATTTACCATAGCAATTCTGATCCTTCTTTTGGCCCTGCTCATCAACTCTTCTTCGGTGGATGCATTCTTTGACAAACCGGTTTACAATCTTTTCCTTAAAACCATCGCTTCCTTGTTCTTTTATTCAGTATTCATGCTGAATATTGATGTACTCAGAGCTGTTGATCGTATATATCTATCTGAAGTCTATCGGAACCTGATCAGATATTTTGGATTCGGAACAGGCGTAATAATTATTGTAATTTTTAACAAAGATCATTGGCTTGTTGACATATTCCTGTTGAATTTTATTGTAATGGCTTTACTTACTACAGCTTACCTGATTTTTCTTTTTCGTAAGACCGGGAATGACTCCACAGGATTTGCAATAAGTTATAAGGATATAATAAAACGATCAGGACCTATGGCTGTAAGTGCTGTAGCATATATTTTGATGCAAAGTGTGGATGTTATCCTTTTAAGTAAGTTTACAGATTTTTCACAAGTTGCATTTTACTCTGTAGCCTTAAAATTAACAATGCTTGTTTCACTGGTTCTGGCCTCGGTAAACTCCGTTATAGCCCCAAAAATTTCCGAATTGTTCAGTGCATACAGAATCAAGGAACTTAATTCTTTGATCCGTAAAGCAACCCGTTTGACACTTGTTTTAACACTTCCTGCAATAATTATTCTCGCATTATTGAATAGCTACATATTAAATATATTTGGAGAGGAATATGTTTTGGCTAAAACAGCCTTATTTATATTGCTTATAGGTCAGATGGTTAACGCTTTTTGTGGTTCTGTCGGGGTTTATATGAATATGACTGGCAAGCAGAATGTATTTCAGATCATTTTGATTGCCGCTTTAGTAGTTAATATTATCTTAAACGTCCTTCTCATACCAGAAATGGGAATTGAAGGGGCAGCACTGGCAACTGCTATAAGTATGATTCTTTGGAATTTATTAACCGTCGCGTATATTTATAAAACAGATAAAGTCAAGACCTTCGCCCATTAAGATCAGACGTTCAGATTGAATTTGAATGGGGTTTGAAACCAAGTCTTAAATGCATGAAAAATATTTTCAGACCGATAGATTTCTTTGTAATTGGTGCTGCCAGGGCGGGAACAACTACCTTGTATAATTACCTGTCACAGCATCCAGCCATATTTTTACCAAGGGTCAAAGAATGTAATTTTTTTAGTGATGTGGAATCACTTGATCAAGAAGTTTATCAAGACCCCAAACCGAATAGGTTTTATCATATGAAGATCATACGGTCAGAGAAAAAATATCAGTCTTTGTTTCAGGAGGCAGAAAACCATCAGATAATTGGAGAGATAAGCCCTTCATACTTATGGGATCTTTCTACTGCTGCCAGAATACAGGAGCATAATCCTAAGGCCAAGATTATCGTTAGTTTAAGAAACCCGATAGAAAGGGCATTAAGCCATTATCTGATGCATTATAATACGGGTTACGAAAAAGAAGTTTCTTTTGAGGATGCTTTAAAATCGGAGTCTAACCCTATTTGGGGAGGAGGCAACAATTACCTTGAAATGAGCGAATATTATGATCAGATAAAACAATATTTTGAACTGTTCAAACCAGATCAGATTAAAGTTATGGTGTATGAAGAGTGGATAAGGAACCCTGTTGGACACCTCAATGACATTTATAAATTTTTGGGGACCGACCCATATATTGCCTACTCGGAAACCGCGCATGAAAATCCAACAAAAAATATCAAAAACAGGGAAATTCTGAATTTTTTACGACAGCCAGCAATAAAATCCAAATTCAATTACTTAATACCGAAGAAGGTTAAAGAAACAATGAAGGACGCTTTTTTCACTTCAGAAGAGGGTAAACCTAATCTTTCAAAGGAATTGAAATTAAACCTTAAAAACCGATTTAAACCGCAGGTTAAAAAACTGGAAAAGCTTGTCGATAAACCCTTAATAAGTATCTGGAAATTGGAAAATGATTAGCAGCAAGCACAAAACAATTTTCATTCATATACCAAAGGTTGCCGGACAAAGTATCGAGACGATGTTTCTCAATGATTTGGGGCTGGATTGGAAGTCAAGACACTCATTATTACTCAGGAAGAAAAAACCTAAAGAAAAAGGGCCATCCAGGCTGGCTCATTTACGAGCCAGGGATTATGTTGAATTCGGTTATATAGACCAGGTCGATTTCGATGAATATTTTAAATTTTCCTTTGTTCGGAATCCATATTCCCGCACATACTCTTACTACAGGTATCTCGGATATGCAAATATCATGAAGTTTAAGGATTTCGTTCAGGAGATATTGCGAAAAAAAATAGACAACAATCATTTTTTCTTCCTTTCTCAAAGTGAATATTTATACGATAAAGACGGAAAAAAACTTGTTGATTTTGTAGGCAAATTGGAAACGATTGAAGACGACATCAATGAGGTCATAAAGCGTGCAAATCTCCGTGTCAAGGAACTCCCCCATGTTAATAAATCAAAAAACGAATTGACCAGAGGCTTGAGCAAAATCATTAAAAATCCATTACTTTTAATGAATCTTCATACGAACAATAAACCGGTAAAAGATTACACCAAAATGTATGATCACGAGTCAGAGAAAATAGTTCGTCAGTTTTACCATGACGACTTAGTTAATTTCAATTATAAATTTGGAGAATAACTTAAAGAATATTGTTTTTATAAGCATTTCGTCTGACCTTTATGGTTCATCCAAATTACTTCTGACACTCGTTTCGGAGATAAAGAACAATTCCTCTAAATTCAACCCCATAGTTTGTATGCCTTATGAGGAAGGACCGTTGAAAGTTAAGCTAAGGGAAGTAGGGATTGAAATAATTGAAATGCCGGTGCTGAAACTTACCCGATCCATGCTGAGATCATTGGGGTTTGTTGGTTTCTTCAAAGAATATTTAAAAGCAAGAAGAATATTTGAACAACATTTAAAGGGCCGCGCTGTAATGGCGATACAGTCAAATACTCTGGCCACCCTTTTTGGTGCTATTTATTGCAGGAATAAACCGATTCCACATATCATTCATATTCATGAAATAGTAGACCGGCCGTGGTTTGTAAAATATTTTTTTGGTTGGGTCTTAAAGCGATACTCAGATTATGTTGTTTATAACTCTGAAGCGACAAGCGCGTTTTACAATAAATGGTTTCGTAGTCTGAAAAAAAAATCCCGGCTTATTTATAATGGGATTGACAGGGAAAGGCCTTTTTTAAATTCTGCCGAAAGAAAGTCGATCAGGCAGGGACTTTTTAAAATAGGTGATGAAGTCGCAATCGGGCTTTTGGGAAGATTTAACCGTCTGAAAGGGCATCATGTTCTTCTCAAGGCCTATAAGGAGATAAAAAACAGCATTCCTAAGTCCAAATTGATACTGATCGGTTCACCTCCTGAAGGGCAGGAACATTTCAGAGAATTTATAGAGTTAAAAATTCAGGAATTAGGACTAAATAATGACGTGGTTTTAATTCCTTTTCAGACCGATGTCTTCGCTGTTATTGATTCGATAGATTTAATGGTGGTTCCATCAACAGAGCCAGAGTCATTTGGAATAATTGCTGTGGAGGCCATGTTGTCGGAAAAGGCGGTAATTGCCTCAGACATTGGCGGATTATCCAACATAATAAACCATATGAAGGATGGCCTGCTTGTAAACCCTTCTGAACCTCTTGAATTGGCCAAAGCAATCAAAACACTCATCGATGATCCTGAATTGAAAAGAAAATTGGAAATTCAGTCAAGATTATCCGCCACTTCTAAATTTTCTTCAGCTAAAATGATACGAAAATTCAATGAGCTCTATGAATCGATATCAGCATGAGAATAAGTATATATAAAATATTATTCATTCTTCTGATAATTTCAGTGGTTTCAGCCAAAATTGAATTATCATTCATAATGGTGGTTATTGCGTTCTTTTTGGGGTTCCGGTCAAAATTAAACAAGCATGTTCTCGACATAGCCATGATAATGTTGGGAATCTTTCTAATCGGACTTTTAGGAATTTTTCATTTACCATTCGGATTTGGTACATTTTTAAAAGATGTCGTCTATTATCTCCGGCCTGTTTTAATTCTGACCGCGGCATATATGCTTATTTCCAGGATAAGAAACAAGAAGTTCTTATTTCAAGCATTCGTGGTGCTCGGTTTTATTTCAGCATTACTTCATTTGTATTCCTTAATTAGCGGCTTTGGAGAAATCGATTCGGTGGTAAGATTAAGAACCATAGGAGGGCGATATAATCATATCGAGTTGGTTGCATTAATCTTTGTAACCTTAATTCGAAATATTGGCTTAAGAGAATGGTTTGGCAGATTAACCTATGGATTACTAGTTTCGCTTTTGCTGGTGTCATTTTTTCTTTATTTCTCAAGGGTTATGATCGTTGTATATGTTGCTTTCTATCTGGCATATCAAGGCTATTTAAAGGTGTCTGAGAGAGGGGTAAAAGCTGGAATAATAGGCCTTTTGTCAGCAATCACTTTTATGTTTATCATAAACCAGTTTGATGTAGACAGCAATTCAAAGGGCATAAATGGGTTTATATTCAAAATCCAGAATAGTTACAACGAAATTTTCGAGTCGCTAGAAATTAAGAACATTAAAAAAGACAGGAGGCAACTTTGGAAACACTGGCGTGGATATGAAGCAGAGAGCGCAATAAATCAATTAGACAAATTAGGTGCTTGGGGTTGGACCTTCGGCGATGGTTTTGGCTCCATGGTAGATTTAGGCGTGAAAGTTGAATTGGCCGGTGAAGAAACGCAATATATTCCACTACTTCATAATGGGTACGTTTATGTGATGTTTAAAACTGGTATAGTCGGACTTCTGTTGTATATTTCCATGTTTTTCTATCTCTATTTTTTTTATAGGGCTAGAAGTAATACGGAGATCGAATTTATTTTAAACAGGCTCATCGTAGGGTGTGCTTTTTATTTTGCTATCTCGAGTTTGGTAATATCAGGGATATTTAAACCATATGATTTATCAATTTTACTTGTAGGAAGTATACTCGCTTTAAAAAGTTTTTGCGTTGAAAGTTGGAATACTGGGAACGAGAGGAATACCTAATTATCATGGTGGCTTTGAGCAATTTGCCGAATTTTTTTCGGTTTTTCTCGCTGAAGAGGGGCATGAGGTCTACGTATACAATTCAAGCAGCCATCCTTACCAGGAGCCTTTCTTTAACGGCGTGAAAATCATACATTGCAATGACCCGGAAGAAAAAATTGGTACAGTTGGCCAATTCATATATGATCTCAATTGTATCCGTGATGCACGTAAACGGCGGTTTGACATTATCCTTCAGCTGGGTTACACAAGCAGCTCGGTATGGGGCTGGTTACTTCCTAAAGCCTCCGTCATCATTACAAATATGGACGGCCTGGAATGGAAACGTTCCAAATATTCAAAGCCCGTCAGACGATTTCTTAAATATGCTGAGCGACTTGCCGTAAAGACCAGTGATTACCTTATTGCAGATTCAATGGGGATTCAGCAGCACCTTAAAACCACTTATGCCAGGGAGTCTGAATATATCGCCTACGGCGCAACCCTTTTCAAGGAGCCCGACGAGAGGATACTGGCAGAGTACAATGTGGACAAGGGAGACTATAATATGCTTATAGCTAGGATGGAGCCTGAGAATAATATTGAAACCATTTTGGATGGAGCAATGCAGGCCAAAAAGAAGACCCCATTTCTTGTAATAGGGAAAAACGACGTCAATCCATTTGGAAGGTACCTGACTAAAAAATATGAAAACACCCAGGTCCGGTTTTGTGGAGGCATCTATAACCTGGATCATCTGAATAACCTGCGCTATTTTTCCAATCTCTATTTCCATGGCCATTCGGTAGGTGGTACCAATCCCTCTCTTTTAGAGGCGATGGCCTCGAATGCCCTGATCGCAGCTCATGATAATATTTTCAACAAGTCTATCCTAAAGACAAATGCCTTGTATTTCAGGAGTGTAACGGATGTAGCTGAAATTATTCAAAACATTAAAAAAAGCGATCATGGGGAGTATTTAAAATTCAATACAGAGGCTATTCAAAATAAGTTTAACTGGGAATTCATCAATACAAAATATTTGTCCTATCTTCTGAATTGTGTCAATAGTCAAAGCCATATTTGAGACTCCAGAAAAGACCTATGCCCTTCTTATAGGGCTTTTTCTTTCAGCATTGATGCTGGGGACGGCCTTCAGCAGCATAGCCCTTGCGGTATTAAGTGCATACTGTGCCTGGCGAATAATCAGAAACAAACACCTTCCAGGTTTTGAGCTAAGTATGATATTCCCAGTACTTCTTTATATTCTTTATGTGGTATCTCTCTTCTGGACAATCAACCCTGAGCTCACCCAAAGGGGTCTTGGACGCACTATTGCCCTTGTTTTAATCCCGGTCTTGATCGGTACAATGCCTAAAATCAAAAAAGAGAACAGGAATTTTATTTTTGAGATTTTCACAAATGCCAATTGTCTCTATGCCCTTGTTTTCTTATTTACATCCCTATTAGATTATTTTAAAAGCCGATCCTTAAGTGTTCTTACATACCACGATCTGGTGGATGTACTTGAGCGCAATGCGATATATGTCTCTTTTTATTTTCTGACAAGCGTGATTTATTTGCTGAGCAAAAGGTCTAATAAACCCCGGGATATCTTCCGAATCCTATTTCTATCGACAATGATTCTGCTGCTCTCATCCAAAATGATTATCGCAGCTGTGGTTTTAATAGTTATTATTCACGGTATTTTCCTAGCCAGGCTCAAAACTGTTTTTAAGCCTAGGGTTTTGATTCCTCTGGGGATACTTATAGGGGTCTTCTATTTCTCTGGGAACAAGGTTATTAATCGTTTTCTAGTTGAGAAAAACACCAATGTAAAGGAGGTCCTGACCAGTCCAAAGTTCAATCGCGTATACCCGTGGACAGGTGCTTCCTTTCGCCTGCTTCAACTTCGGATCCTGTACGAACAGGTTCAGGAAGAAGATATTTTCTGGAAGGGATTCGGATTATTTGCCTCAAGAGACAACCTTGCAGAACGTCATAAAGAATACAATACCTATCCCGGCTATCACACCTACAACTATCATAATAATTATGCACAGGTCTTCGCTGAATCGGGAATTCTAGGTTTGTTGATTTTGATGGGGATGTTGTTTATTACCTTCCAAAGGGCGCTTAGAACATCGGATATGCTTATGGGATATTTCGCATTGACACTTAGCCTTCTGTTTTTAACAGAATCGGCTATGTGGGTTCATCGCGGACTTCTCTTTATTGTAATGATTTACTGTATTCTTCACCGATCTTCGAAAACATCTGCTTAATCTTTTAATCAGGTTAGTTTAATGACATGCAGTTTTCTATTTTTGCTACCAATAAGGAAATAAGATGAAAATATCTGTTATTGGAACCGGTTATGTTGGTTTGGTTACGGGTACCTGCCTGGCTGAAACCGGGAACGAGGTGCTTTGCATCGACATAGATGAAGAAAAGGTCAAGACCATGCAGAAAGGTGAGGTCCCGATTTACGAACCCCATCTTGATGTAATCTTTGAAAGGAATATCAAAGCCAACCGGCTAAAATTCTCAACATCCCTGAAAGAAGGTATTGATCATGGATCAATTATTTTCCTTGCCCTCCCCACCCCGGAGGATGAGGACGGATCTGCGGATTTGTCTTATATACTTGGGGTTGCCGGCAAAATCGGGAGGTTGATTTCAGACTACAGGGTTATTGTCGACAAAAGTACTGTACCGGTCGGGACGGCAGATAAAGTACGGGAGGCAATAGCCGGAAATACCGACGTAGAATTTGACGTAGTCTCTAATCCTGAGTTTTTACGGGAAGGATTTGCTGTGGATGATTTCCTGAAACCGGAACGCATTGTTATCGGTTCGAGTTCTGAACGAGCAACCGAACTGATGAAAAAACTTTATAAACCCTTTGTTCGATCCGGGAATCCTATTCTAACCATGGATGAGCGCTCTGCTGAACTTACAAAGTATGCTGCGAATTCGTTTCTGGCTTCAAAGATCACCTTTATGAACGAGATCGCGAATTTTTGTGAGCTCGTAGGAGCTGATGTTGACAAGGTCAGAGTTGGAATGGGTACCGATTCCAGGATCGGCAAGCGTTTCCTTTTTCCTGGAATAGGTTACGGTGGCTCCTGTTTCCCAAAAGACGTGAAGGCCTTATACAAATCAGGGCATGACCTGGGCTACAAATTCAATATTCTCGACTCAGTCATTCGAGTTAATGATCAGCAGAAAAGGGTTTTGATCCCTCGAATAAGGACGTTTTTCAAAAATGATCTCAAAGGAAAAACAATCTCTGTCTGGGGACTGGCATTTAAACCGGAAACAGACGATATCAGGGAAGCCCCCGCCTTATATATGATAGAAGACTTAGTTGAAATGGGAGCTCGAGTAAAGGTGTTCGACCCAGAAGCTATGGAAAATGTCAGGAACAAATTTGGAGATCAGATCGAATATTCCAATTCTATGTATGATGCAGCCGAAGCAGGTGACGCCCTTCTGATCTGCACGGAATGGAGTATTTTCAGGACACCGGATTTTCAAAAACTAAAATCAAAATTAAAAGCCCCTGTAATCTTTGACGGAAGGAATCTGTATGATATTGAAGAAATGGAAAAAGAAGGATTCTATTATAGCTCAATTGGTCGTAAATTAGTGGAATAAAATGTCTAAGCGAATTCTTATTACGGGTGCAGCAGGATTCCTGGGATCACACTTGTGCGATCGCTTCGTGAAGGAGGGGTTCAGGGTGATCGGGATGGATAACTTTATTACGGGCGACCGCCTGAATATTGAGCACCTGATGGATCAGCCTTTATTTGATTTCATCGAGCACGATGTCACCGAATTTGTTAAGGTTGAAGGCGAATTGGACTATATTCTGCACTTTGCTTCTCCGGCAAGCCCGATAGATTATTTAAAGATCCCCATTCAAACATTAAAAGTCGGTTCCCTAGGCACCCACAATCTTTTAGGCCTGGCAAAATCTAAGAGGGCGAGGATACTGATTGCCTCGACCTCAGAGGTATATGGCGACCCCCTAGTCCATCCCCAGAAAGAGGATTACTTCGGAAATGTGAATACCATAGGACCCAGGGGCGTGTACGATGAGGCCAAGCGCTTCCAGGAATCCATCACAATGGCCTACCACAGATTCCATGGCCTGGAAACAAGAATTGTCAGGATTTTTAACACATATGGCCCAAGAATGAGATTGAATGACGGACGGGTTATCCCGGCTTTTATGGGGCAGGCACTCAGAGGAGAAGATCTTACAGTTTTTGGAGATGGCCTGCAAACACGGTCATTTTGTTATGTTGATGACCAGGTTGAGGGGATTTTTCGTCTTTTATTCAGTGATTATGTATACCCGGTTAATATTGGGAACCCAGATGAAATCACTATTCTCGATTTTGCAAGCGAGATTTTGGAATTGACGAATTCAACGCAGAAAATCGTTTTTAAGGATCTCCCTGTAAACGATCCGGTTCAGCGGCAGCCAGATATTCAATTAGCAAAAAAATTATTAGATTGGGAACCAAAGGTTAGCCGGGAAAAAGGGATGAAAATCACTTTTGAATATTTTAAAAACCTTCCCAAGGAAAGGCTTTATAAAAAAGAACACAAAGATTTTTCAATGCACATTAAACGATAGTGAGCTTATTTAAACACGGAAGATATTCAGGATACCTCAGGCCGATGTCATATCTGTTGGATTTGACAATAATCAATGCCCTGGCCCTACTGTATTATTTTACCGATGTTTCTCCTTTAATTTTTTCGTTCTTTATTTCGGTCTCCTGGATTATACTCTCCATTACCTTAAAGTTTTATGAAGTATACAGGTATACGAGAGAGGTGTCAATCCTGGCTTCAATTCTGCGTCAGTGGGTGATGTTTTCCCTGATTGTATTCGCATTTTATGGGTATTTCAATGAATTGAATATCGCCTCCGCTCGTATTATTAAATATTCACTTTCATGTTTTGCACTCATCACCGTCTTTAAATTTGCCGTCTATTACCTTCTCCAGAAGTACAGGGCTGAGTTTGGAGGAAACTACAGAACAACGGTGATTTTAGGAAAGAACAAGAACACCCATGCTCTTGAAGGGCTTTTTAAAAAGAATCCTGAGTACGGTTATATGCATAAGAAAACCTTTGATTTTGACGGTCATCCAGGCCCTACTCTTAAGCAATGTTTTGAATACATTAACCGTGAGAATATAGATGAGATCTATTGTTCAATTTCTGAACTTACATCATCCCAGATCTCCAAAGTTGTCGATTTTGCCGACAATAATCTTAAGATCCTCAAGTTCCTGCCAGACAATAAGGAGATCTATGCAAAAAAACTCAAATACGAATACTACGATTATATCCCCATTCTTTCCCTTAGAAGTATTCCTCTGCAGGATTCGATAAACCAGGTTATAAAGCGATCCTTTGATATCCTGTTCTCGTCGGCAGTTATCATCTTTCTTCTTTCCTGGCTAACCCCCATTGTCGCTATCCTAATAAAGCTGGAAAGCCGTGGACCGGTTTTCTTTAAACAGTCAAGAAACGGTTTTAACTATAAGGAATTCGATTGTTATAAATTCCGGTCGATGACGCCAAATAAAAATGCCCACCTGCACCAGGCAACAAGGGGTGACCAGCGTGTGACCCGGGTTGGTAAGTTCATCCGGAAAACAAGTATTGACGAACTACCACAGTTTTTTAATGTGTTGTTCGGAGACATGTCCGTAGTTGGTCCGAGACCACATATGGTTAGCCATACCAATATGTATGCAAAGAAGATCGATAAGTTTATGGTCAGGCACTTCGTTAAACCAGGGATAACCGGGCTGGCCCAGATAAGCGGGTTCAGAGGAGAAGTTGAGACCGACAAGGACATTATAGGGCGGGTAAAGTATGACATTTTCTACATCGAGAACTGGTCTCTCCTTCTTGACATTAAAATAATTTTTCAAACCTTCCTGAATGCAGTAAAGGGAGAGGAAAAAGCCTACTGATCAAGCTCTCTGAGCTTGAATATCAACCCATTTAGCTGAGATTGAAAATTGAATTCCTTCAAGGCTGCAGCCCTTATCGATTTGCGTCTTTCAAGGCCAAGCAGATCTGGAGTGATAGTTCGCAATACGTTATTCAGGCTGTCATAATTGCCCGCTTTTGCAGTCCACCCTAACCGATTTTCATTCACTATATTTTCCCCCTCTCCACCTCCAAAATAAAGAAGCGGAATACCGAGCATTGAAAACTCAAAAATCTTTGAGGGAACAGATCCGTAAATACGGTTCAGCAATGGAATAATGGCTAAATCGTATTTTAAAAGCTCCTCGTGAAGCCGACCGCGCTCAATTTCTCCATGGTAATGAACAGGCTTGTCAGGATGCCTGTCCGAAAAGGTTTCAATAGCTTTTTTTTCTGCACCTTGACCATAGATATGGAGCTCAACCAGGCTGAAGTCGAGATTCTCACATAGCTTATGAACTCCCTGCGCCACCCCGAGCAGGCCGGCATAAACCAATTTTATTGGTTTCCCTGCTGAATGTGCTTTAAGGGGCGGTAAATCGAGTTCGGGATAATTCCTGTAAAGAATCGTTTGCTTGTCGGGAAGGACCTTTGAGATATGTGATAATATCTCCTTGCTTTGGCCTAAAATAAGAGCGGATCTCCTGTAATTTGAACGCTCAACCCTTTCAAGTAGTTTGTAAAACAGTCCGGGCTTTAGAGCGCCAAGTTCCAAACCGGCGAGGGGCCAGATGTCGCTTACATTTAATATCCTCATCCCTCCTCTGAACCTTAAGGCCTGTAAAGCAGTGAAGGCGACAAGGATAGGAGGAGACTGTATGATTACGATTCGCGGAACACCATTAAAAAGGAGATACCACATCAGGCTAAAACTATAAGATAACATGGCCAGAAGCCTGAGGAAGATATTTTTCGAGTTGCTAGCAAAGATCCAAAGCCTATAGACCTCAATCCCATCCTCAATTCTCTTTTGACTGAACTTTCCCCTGTATTCATTATAAACTTTGCCTCGGGGATAATTCGGAAGAGGAGTTAAAACCTTCAATTCATACCCCTGGCCTGCAAGACTTTTCGCCATTTGATGAATCCGATTTGAGGCCGCTCCGGTCTCTGGGGGGTAATAATTGGTTATTATCAGGATCTTTGTCATTATCCCTGTAACAGCTTGATAAGTTGACTTACAATACGACTGGCCGCATGGCCGTCCCAAAGATCTGGAACCTCCCCATATGGCCAGTTCCCGTTAAGGATGTCCTCAAGGGCTTCGGCCAGTAATTTTTCATTCTTGCCTACTAATCTGTTAGTTCCGATCTCACAGGTTTCCGGTCGTTCAGTTGAATCGCGAAGGGTAATACAGGGGACATGCATGACTGTGGTCTCTTCAGTAATCCCCCCGCTATCGGTAAGAACCCCTTTCGCATGCTGTACCAGATAATTGAATTCAAGGTATCCGAGCGGTTCGGTGAGATATAGATTTGGATAATTCACCTCAAGTCTATCCAGTACCTGCCTCGTTCGCGGATGGACAGGAAAAATAATTGGGAGGCCCTTGCTGTTATGTACTATGGTAGAGATTAGAAGTTTCAGCATTTGTTCCTCATCAACATTTCCCGGCCTGTGCAGGGTCATGACCAGGTAAGACTTTGGCTCCAGCTTAAGGCTATTCCAAATGGGGGGTGGTGTGAAACTATCCTTAAACTGAAAAAGCGTATCTATCATGACATTTCCGACAAAAAAAATCTGGTCATCACCTGCCCCGGCTGCTTTTAGATTGCGGGTGGCATGTTCAGAGGTGGTGAAGAAATAATCGGAAAGGCTGTCTGTCACTATCCGGTTGATCTCTTCGGGCATGGTCATGTCACCCGAACGTATTCCTGCTTCAATATGAGCAACTTTCATCTGAGCTTTCTTGGCCACAATAGAACATGCCATAGTGGAGTTTACATCGCCCACAACCACCACCAGATCTGTGGGAAACTCGTTCAAATCCTTTTCAAATGCGATCATAATTGCGGCGGTTTGCTCAGCCTGACTACCGCTTTTAACATCGAGATTGACGTGTGGCGGAGGAATTCTGAGATCTTCAAAAAACCGTTCACTGAGGTTTTTATCATAATGCTGACCGGTATGAACTAGCCGATAGTCCAGGTCAGCTCCTCTCTCCTGATGCTCCTGAATAGCCCTTATTAGAGGAGCTATTTTCATAAAATTTGGTCTGGCGCCGGCAACTAATGTGATCTTCATTATTATTGACTGATAACCGATGAGAACTGTTTGAGTTTACCGCTTTTTTCTCTGTCTAACATCTCCTGCTGTTGAAATCTTATCCTGATTCCGGGTTCGAGGTAATTTACCATTTCTTTTTGGATTACAGATTCTTCCTCTTTACTTAACGGGCGCTCACTCACATACTTGACTTCAAACTCATCGAGGCGTGTTTGTTCAATTATAAATTCCTTGACGTTGCCATCATCTTCAATTATGGTTTTGGTGATATAATAAAAGGTTAATCCGGCAGCTTTCTTACCGCTGGGAAGGACTGCGAGATCATTTGTTCTGCCCGTTAAGTTTTTCAGTATGGGTAATTTCCAGCTGCTGTTTTCCGAAAGGGCTGCTATATCCCCTATATCGTATCGTATAAATGGATGCGCCTTGTTATATAGAGACGTAATGACCACACGCCCCTCTTCGCCTTTAGGTAAAGCCTTACCGCTTTCATCAACGATCTCGAGGAAAAGGGTATCGTGATTTACCTGCCATTGTCCGGCCCTGTTTTCAATAGCGATTAGATCCAGCTCAGAAGCACCATATTCATTAACAACGGTAACTCCAAAAACTCTTTCCATCAGTTTCCTGTCCTGTTCAAATAACATTTCCGAGGTAACCATGCAGAGTTTTAGTGTAGGGCATATCTCATTCAATACAATTCTCCTGCGCTCAAGGAATTTGGCGAATTGGACGATGGCACTTGTGTATCCGTTTATGTATTCAAATCGGGAAGTTCTAAATTGCTTTAGGATCCCCTCAAATGCCTTGTCGCTGAGGTCAAAAACGGAAAAGCGTGTCCTTTTTGAAAGAAAATCCTTGATACGTTCATTGAATTTGCCTCCAGGATCTAGTGGGATCCCATAGAATCTGGCCTGTTTGGAGCGATTAAAATCCAGATTGTACCAAGAAAACCGGTCCATGATTACAGCCCAGGTTAAAGCATGAGACCATTTGTCCTTGGCAAAAATAAAAGGATCTCCTGATGAGCCCGAAGTTTTATTGATGTAGATATTTCTTTTGTTGAATCCCCTGGAAAGTCTTTTGGAAAGAGGTTGCTGCAGATGGCGCTTCGTCATTATCGGTATGTGCTCCCAGTCATCTGCAATGTCAACACCCAGGAATTCCCTGTAAAAGGCATTGTTCCTTAGATGGTAATCCATGATTCTTTTACGCTGGGATTTGATGTAATCACCAAAATCGGGATCATCAATAGTTTTTATTTTCGATAATTCGCTTTTTGCCCTACTGATGGGATACCCGTTTAACTGGAGTGACAAATCGAATAATTTCAACGGCTGAAAGGATGGCAAAGGTTTGTGTAAATTAATTATTTTTTGAAGTCAAAAGCAATTATTTTTGACCTTTAAATCGAATTCATATGAACGTTTTGATAATTGGCTCCGGGGGCAGGGAACACACTTTTGCATGGAAAATAGCTCAAAGTCGACACTGCACCAAACTCTACGCGGCCCCGGGGAATTCCGGAACATCAAAGGTTGCAATTAATCTTTCCCTAAACGTCAGCGATTTCGATTCGATTAAAAAGGCCGTTTTGGAAAATGGTATTGAAATGGTGGTAATAGGGCCTGAAGACCCGCTGGTTAATGGACTTCATGATTTCTTTCTGAACGATTCCCAACTTGAGAATGTGATGGTAATAGGGCCGGAAAAGGCTGGCGCCATGCTTGAGGGGAGCAAAAATTTCGCTAAAATGTTTATGCACAGGCATGGAATACCGACGGCGAAATATCAAAGCTTTAATGCTGGTCAAATCCACGAGGCCTTTGATTTTCTTGAGACCATGAGCCCGCCTTATGTGCTTAAAGCGGACGGACTGGCTGCGGGTAAGGGCGTTTTAATTATCAGCGACCTGGACAAAGCTAAAAATGAACTCCGGGAAATGTTGGTGAAATCGAAGTTTGGAAAAGCAAGCCAAACCGTTGTAATAGAAGAGTTTTTAAGTGGGATTGAATTAAGCTGCTTTGTGCTTACAGATGGAATAGATTATAAAATCTTACCCTATGCAAAGGACTACAAGAGGATTGGAGAGGGAGATACAGGATTGAATACCGGCGGAATGGGAGCGGTTTCTCCTGTGCCTTTTGCTGATGTTGATTTTAAAAGGAGGATTGAAGAGCAAGTGGTCAAGCCAACAATTAAAGGATTAAAAGAAGACGGAATACCCTATAAAGGCTTTATTTTCATCGGCCTTATAAAAGTGAATGATGATCCCTTCGTGATAGAATATAATGTAAGAATGGGAGACCCTGAAACCGAGGTTGTACTTCCCAGGCTGGAAAACGACTTACTGGAATTGTTTGTAGCCCTGCATAAAGGCGAGTTAAAAGATCATAAAATAGCAATTAATCCTGACTCAGCGGCTACGGTAATGCTCGTTTCTGGAGGTTATCCAGAAGGCTATGAAAAAGGGAAAATAATCAACGGATTGGACCAGGTGAGGGACTCATTGGTGTTTCATGCGGGGGCACAGGAAAATGATAGGGGTGAAATAGAAACCTCCGGAGGGAGGGTCCTTGCTGTGACTTCATATGGAAAAGACTTTGAGGAAGCAATAAAAAAATCGTACCAGAGCATCAGCCAGATACGATTCGATAAGATGTATTTCAGAAGAGATATAGGTTTTGACCTATAGATAAGAGTGAGCGGTCACCGATTTATCTTCTTCATTGTTGTCATCAGCCTGCTTCAATTGCTTCATCCAGTAAACAAACGAAACAAGGAAAGTGGCGAAAAACACCCATGACATGATATTAGCTCCCCACCAGTTATCCAGCTCCAGAGCTCTTAACGCATCATATGGGGCGAAAAGGTAATCTACAAATAAGTCCTCGATAGCATAAAAGAAATCTTTCATGGTATAATCTTATATTTATGACGCGAATATACGAACTCTTTAAATGATAACAAGATTTTTTAGCACCTCAAGACCAATTCATCTTGTTTTGATCAGCCTGGCCGTATTCGTGTTATTCGTGCTTCTCCGTATTGCATTTAATCCGGAAACTCTTAACGGCCTGAGAATTGTTGAAGAGATCGGGGTATTTGTATCGCTTTGGGCGGCTATTGTGATTTTCGGGTTTTATGTCTCGAAGAATGGCTTAACGCTTCATAATGGGTATAAGTTTCTTTTTTACGGGCTATTTATTTTTATTCTGCCAGAGACTATACTTAACAGCGGCGTATTGCTGGCTAATCTCAGCGTGATTTTCGCCCTGCGGCGCATTTTTAGTTTAAAGAATAATCTCAGGATAAAAAAGAAACTATTCGATGCCGGGTTTTGGATTGCTGTAGCCAGTATGATTTACTTCGGAACGCTACTCTATTTAGGGCTTATTTTTGTTGCGATCCTACTTTTGACCGTAGCCAAGATAAATGATTGGGTTATTCCCCTCACGGGCTTTCTATCAGTACTAATAATTATGATCTGCTACCTAATTATAAGCGGAAATACGATAGACTCTATTTTAGATTTCATTCATGCTCCGAATTATGATTTTTCTGTCTATAACAACCTGGAATTTGTTATAGGAATTACAGTGCTGATCTCTTTCTCTGTCTGGGCCATGTTCTTCTATGTAAAAAGCTTTCGCGAAAAACTAAAAGCTGAACGATCTTCGCATCATCTGGTTATCTTCAATTTCATCATCGCGATGATCCTGGTCGTGATATCTCCGGTTAAGGATGGAAGTGAGTTTATTTTTCTCTTTCCACCGGCCGCGATTATCATGAGCAACTATGTTGAGAACACCAAGGAGAAATGGTTTTCAGAAATATTCGTCTGGTTATTGATAATTACTCCAATTGTAAGATTAATGCTGTAGCTTGGTCCCAAAGGCGAGATCTCCTGCATCACCGAGACCGGGAACTATATATCCGTAATCGCTTAATTTAGAATCGAGGTCGCCTGCCCATAAATTTGTGTTTTCCGGGAAGCGTTCAGAAATATAATCTACCCCAGGTTGAGAGCCTATTATGCTGATCAAATGGATGTTTTTTGGCCGGCCATAGCGGGCAAGTGCCTTGTATGCCAGCCAGAATGATTGTCCGCTAGCCAACATGGGATCGATCAGTACAAGGGTTTTATCGTTTAAATCAGGGCATGCCACATATTCAATCATGATCTTAAATTTTGAAGCATCTCCGGGGTCATGCTTCCTAAATGCCGAAATGAATGCGTTATCAGCCTGGTCAAAACAATCCAGAACCGCATTGTGCATGCTCAGGCCGGCTCTCAAAATAGAACAAATAACCAACTCGCTGTTCATGAATTCTACCCTTTTTGATCCCAGGGGAGTTTCTATGTTTTTTTCTTTGTAATTAAGAGCAGCACTCATTTCATAGGCAAGAATCCTGCTTATTCGGTCTATGTTTCTCCTGAATCGGACCCGATCAGATTGCAGGTCTTTGTCCCGTATTTCTGCCAAATAATTGTTTAGAATGGTGTTTCTGCCTGCTAGCCTGTGAATTTGCATAAGTTGTTTGCGAAGGTCATAGTAAAGTTAATGAAATAGGATTATCTTTGAACAAAAATCAGCATCTCACATGTTTTCAGATAAAGCGAACTCAATTTTTCAGGAAGCGATTAAGAATTACAAGGTTCTCAATTCTGTAGATCAGCCATTTACAAACATCTACGACAGGGATGACGACCAGATAGCTCATTTGCTGTACAGAAAATGCTGGATCGATGCGGTTCAGTGGGCTTATGAAGATCTCATTCGTGACCCCAATATCGACCCTGTTGCGGCACTGGAACTAAAAAGAAAGATCGATGCTTCCAACCAGGACAGGACCGATACGGTTGAATACATCGACAGCTATTTCCTTGATAAGTACAAGGATGTGAACCTTCAACCCGGTGCCAAGATCAATTCCGAAAGTCCTGCATGGGCAATTGACAGGCTGTCTATTCTGGCCCTGAAAATATATCATATGAGGCTTGAGACAGTCAGGGAAGATGCCAGTCAATCGCATCGCACAGCCTGCCAGAAGAAGCTTAATGTGCTTCTCGAACAAAGAAAAGACCTCTCTTTAGCCATAGACGATCTGCTTAATGACATAGAGAATGGAAAGAAATATATGAAGGTCTACAAGCAGATGAAAATGTATAACGACGAGGAACTCAATCCGGTCCTGAGGGGTCAGAAATAGTTGCAATCCAGGCTGAAATGAGCCAGGTTCCCAGGCATATTCTAGTTATCCGGTTATCGGCATTGGGCGATGTTGCAATGCTGGTCCCGGTATTGCGACAACTGCTTAAAAATTATCCTGAAATTAGAATAAGCCTCCTTACCCGACCCTTTTTTAATCCTCTCTTTTCTGAATTCCCCCAGTTAGAAGTTGTTGAAGGCCACTTTAAGAACGAACATAAAGGTGTGCCGGGCCTGTGGAAATTAGCAAAGGAATTAAAGGCATTGAAATGTGAGGCCGTAGCCGACTGCCACCATGTGTTGCGAACAAGAATCCTGAAAATATTCACAGGGCTTTCTCCCTGGAACTCTATCAACAAGGGCAGAAAGGAAAAAAATGCGCTAACCAGCGGGAAAATATTTGTACCTCTCCGTACAACACACGAACGCTATGCCGATGTTTTCAGGAAAATGGGGTATGAAATTCAATTGGATAATCCAATTTTTCCTGATAAGCCATTCCTTCCGGAAAAATTTTTAAATACCCTTGCCAACGGGAAAAATCTAATAGGGGTTGCGCCATTCGCAGCTCATAGCGGAAAAGCATATCCGCTTGATAAAATGAAAACCGTGATTTCAGGTTTAAAGGGAATGGGCGAGGTCATTCTTTTTGGTGGTGGCGAGGGTGAAGTTCAATCATTGAATGATTTGGCGTCCCTGTACGATCACGTTCATACATGGGCTGGAAAGATTTCATTTCAGGAAGAATTAACTTTAATACGCAATTTGTCGCTCATGGTATCAATGGATTCCGGGAATGCACACCTGGCGGCAGCCTATGGTATTGATACTATTACATTATGGGGTGTAACCCATCCATTTGCGGGCTTTGCTCCATTTAACCAGGATGAGGGAAATTCGATACTGGCAGACCGAGATTCCTTTCCGGAGATCCCGACCTCGGTTTATGGGAACCGTTTCCCCAAAGGCTATGAAAAAGCCATTTCAACAATTACCCCCGAAGAGGTTTTGGATAAAGTTAAAGCCTGTTTAGATAGAGCCTATACATCGTCATAATCAACGATCAACTTCCCGGAACGAGGTTCTGCCTGGCAGGTAAGGATCAGGCCTTCAGCCACCTCTGAATCGGTCAGGATGTTGTTCTGTCTCATTTCAGCCGAGCCTTCCTTTATTCGGGCCAGACAGCTGCTGCATATACCACCCTGGCAGCTGTAGGGAGCGTCTATATCATGAGAGAGAGCAGCCTCGAGAATGGTGTTGTCCTTACCCATACTGAAGGTAAATGTCTCGTCGTCAACTACCACCTCCACATCCGACATCCCTTCGACCACTTTTCCTGATGATTCAGGCCTATTTTCGCTATCGGTGGTTGTAAAGAGCTCAAATTTTATTTTTGATTCCGGATAACCTTGCTTTATAAGAACACGGCTGGATTCATCGATCAGGGGTTTGGGGCCGCAGAGGTAAAAACAATCTACCTCCTTCTCTTCATCCAGCTGTTTCAGAGTATGAAGGATAAAAGATTGATCGATTCTTCCGAAAAGTGAACCAGGGGCAGGCGCCTGGCTGTAAGCCTTGACGTAGATAAAACGATTTCCGTATTTATCTTTTAACTCCTCGAGCTGCTTAAAAAAGATAGTATCCTCAACCGACTTATTTCCGTAGAGCAGTACAAACCGTGAGAGAGGCTCATCCTCAAGCACGCTTTGAAGAATGCTCATGATGGGAGTAATTCCGCTTCCTGCGGCAATCGCCATTATGGTTCTCGACTTAGCAGGGTCTGGGATAAAGGTAAAACGCCCTTTTGGCGGGCCAACCTCAAGTTTAACTCCTGCAGACAATTCCGAATTCGCATAGCTCGAAAAAAATCCATTCTCAACCTCTTTCACAACAACTTTTATATCCTCTTTCCGGGGATTTGTGCAGAGGGAATAGTCCCGTCTTATCTCCTCTCCTTTTAGGAGGGTTTTAATGGTGATATATTGACCGGCATCGAATCTGAACTCGGATCTCAGATGCTCAGGTATCTCAAATTTTATACTAATCGCCTTGGCCGTTTCCCTGTTAACGGTTTCGATTTTCAGATCATAGAACTTGGGCATACTATCAAAATTTTGGCAAAAATAAGGAAGGCGAGCAGGAAAAATCCATTAGTTTGTAACAAATTAACACTTAAGTTTACTAATCCCGTACATTTGCTGGACTATGATCAGACACTTTCTAAGGCTTGAATGGAAACAATATTTTCGTTCATCTTACTGGCAGAAGAATTTGTTGATGAACATCTTTCTGGTGTTTATGGCCCTCTATTTCATGGCGACTTTCCTCATTCTGGGTCTTGCCATGTACCCTCTTCTTAAAAAGATATACCCGGATGACGATCCGTTCATAATCTTTAACGGCTTACTGTTTTACTGGATCATCACCGATCTGCTTATGCGGTTCTTCTTCCAGAAATTACCTGTCATGAGCGTAAAGCCATTGCTGACTTTACCAATTAAAAGAAGATCGGTGGTTCATTTCGTTTTGGGTAAATCTGCCATTTCGTTTTTTAACTTCCTGCCGCTGTTCGCTTTTATCCCTTTTGGGATCATGCTGCTCATGAACGATTATCCGTTAAGCCAGATCTTCCCGTGGTGGGTTGGATTAATTCTACTTACCCTGATAATCAATTTCCTGAATTTTATCATCGAGAGCATAGCCTCTGAAACAGAATTGCCATTCCTGCCGGTGTTGCTGGTAGCAGGCGGACTTTTCGGGCTTAATTACTTCGGGCTTATATCCATGTCCGGCCTTACAGCCACAGCTTTTTTAAATCTTGCAGAGAACCCATTGATGCTCCTCTTTCCGGCACTGATTCTGCTGGGTCTGTACCAGTTAAATTTCGGCATGCTAAGGAAAAAACTTTATATAGATAACTCTTTAAAGACCAAAAAGAAGGAAGCCAGATCTTCCAACCTTGAATGGACACGAAAATTTGGGGATATTGCACCTTTCATGCAGCTGGACATCAAGCTCATCCTTAGGAATAAGCGTTCTAAGTCTGCCGTGTGGATGCTTGTCATCGGGCTCGTTTATGGCTTGTTCTTTTATCCGAATCCCATTTACCAGGACATGGAGTGGTTTTTCGTATTTATCGGCATATTCGTGACAGGAATTTTCCTTATCAATTTCGGACAATTTATCCCGGCCTGGGACAGCAGTTACTATAAATTACTGATGAGTCAGAACCTTAGATATGAGCGATATCTCAAATCGAAGTATTCATTGATGGTTATGAGTGTGGTCATCATGTTCGTGTTAAGCATCCCCTATGTCTATTTCGGCTGGAAAATTCTGCTGGCGCATTTCGCTGCTGCAGTGTATAACGTAGGAGTAAATTCCTATGTCATTCTCTGGGGAGGTTCATTTAACAGAAAAAAGATTGACCTCGACCAGAGGGCGGCGTTCAATTTCCAGGGAACAGGTGCCGTGCAATGGCTTATCGGGATTCCCTTGATGCTGGTTCCGATGGCGATTTTCGCGATTTTCTATTTCCTGGCAGGGTTCCGTGTTGGCGTTGGTGTGATCTTGGGGATGGGAATCATAGGGATAATGTTCCATCAGCGAATTATGGGTTTTATTACATCTCAATATTTGAAATCAAAATATAAAATGATCGAGGCTTTTAGCCAGGATTCATAATTAAGAGTTTGGAAATGATTGTAACAGACAATTTAACTAAGGTGTATAACGGAGTCTCGGTTTTAAATCTACCCGATCTGAGTATTCCACGTGGGCAGTCATTCGGACTTGTAGGTAATAACGGAGCGGGGAAAACTACTTTTTTCAGCCTTTTGCTCGATCTTATTCAGCCCACAACCGGTCATCTAACTATGAATGATGTGCAGGTCAATAAAAGCGAGGAGTGGAAACCCTTTACCTCGGCCTTCATCGATGAAAGCTTTCTCATAGGCTACCTTACACCAGAGGAATACTTCTATTTCATAGGAGATCTGAGAGGGCAGAACAGAGCGGATATCGATACCTTTCTCAAGCAATTTGAGCAATTGTTTCATGGGGAGATACTGGGCAAGAAGAAATACCTCCGTGACCTGAGCAAGGGTAATCAGAAAAAAGCCGGAATAGTAGCGGCACTGATAGGAAATCCTGAAATTATAATCCTCGATGAGCCTTTTGCAAATTTGGACCCGACTACCCAGATCAAGTTGAAAAAGATCCTGAGAGAACTCAGCGATAATAAGGATATCACGGTGCTGGTTTCCAGTCATGACCTGATGCACGTTACCGAGGTTTGTGAGCGCATAGTTGTGCTGGATAAAGGGGAAGTGGTTAAAGATCTGAAAACCAGTGATGCCACCCTCAAGGAATTAGAAGCACATTTTGCCGGATAACCGCTGATCTAAAAGTCCCCTCAATTATTCGTTTTGTACGAAAAGATGTTTATTTTTACCCCTAAGCATAATATTGTGCACTTGGCACAGTTATACATGTACTAAACGGACCAAGGTTGAAAAAACTCTATTTCCATATCCTTTGCGGTCTTCTCCTGATTTTTGTTTTTGAAGGTTGTTCAAGGAAGAAGGATAACTTCATCAGCAGGAATTGGCATGCTGTAGGTACAGAATACAATGTCCTCTACAATGGAAATATCGCCCTCGAAAGTGGCCGACAATCTTTAATTGAAGGTTATACAGATAATTATTGGGAGATATTACCCATAGAGCGAATGCAAATTCTCGAAGATGTGTCCCTCCCGGGCCAGGCGAAAAATGCTGATTTTGAAAGAGCTGAAGAAAAGGCAGTAAAGGCCATCCAGAAGCATTCCATGAATATCCAGGGAAAAGAAAAGAACCCTCAGATAGATGAAGCCTATCTCTTGCTTGGCAAGGCCCGATATTTCGACCAGAGATTTGTTCCGGCCCTTGAGGCTTTTAATTACATACTGTTCAAATACCCTGCCAGCGACAAAATAAACCAGGCCAAGATCTGGCGTGAGAAAACGAATTTAAGACTGGAAAACGATGAACTGGCCATTCAGAATCTGGAAAGATTACTCCGGCAGGCCGATATCAGGAAGCAAGACCTGGCTGATGCAGCTTCAACCCTTGCCCAGGCCTATATGAATAAAAAGGTGCTTGACACAGCCATCACATACCTGGATATGGCAGCGGCTGCCACGAGAAAAAACGAAGAAAAGGGCCGATATCGTTTTATTCAGGGGCAGCTTTACAATGCCCTTGATAAGAGGGATAGTGCGAACATGGCATTCAACCAGGTCATTGACCTGCATCGTAAAACAGCACGTATTTACTATATAAGTGCCCATATTGAAAAGGCTAAGAATTTTGATTACGATAGCGGAAATAAGTTGGAGTTCCTGGAAATGCTGACCGAACTTGAGGAAAATCGGGAAAACAGGCCCTATCTGGATAAGATCTACCATCAGATAGCAGAGTTCCATTTGAATAACGGATCAGACAGTATAGCTGTTGATTATTACAATAAATCCCTTCGAACCAATTCCAGGGATAAATTGTTGAATGCCAGAAACTACTTGGTTCTAGGGGATATGAACTTCGACAATGCTGTTTACAGGATCGCAGGAGCATATTATGACAGTACTTTGCTGAACCTGGAAACCAACACTAAACTCTTCCGAAGCATAAAACGAAAGCGTGATAACCTCGATGATGTTATTTATTATGAGGATGTTGCCATTAGGAATGACAGCATTATCAACCTGGTTGAAATGGATGAGGAAGAACGTCTTGCTTTTTTCAAGGCTTATACCGACGGCCTGAGGGAAAAGGCCGAGCGCGAAAAAGCTTTGCGGGAAGCTGAGGAAAGAAAGTTCCAGGGTATCGCAGGATCATCTAAGAACGACCCGAATCAAATCGGTCCGAAAGATGAAAAATCAGGATCATTCTATTTTTACAATTCGACTACAGTAGCCTTTGGAATAAATGAATTTATCCAGGTCTGGGGAGAAAGAAAGCTTGAGGATAACTGGAGATGGTCAGACAGGAGCAGGGCAGGCGGGTCATCAAGAGAAGCGGATCCGGTAATTGCCGCAGCCACCGATGAGGAACGCTACGACCCTCAATTTTATATCGACCTGATCCCCGTGGAAGAGACGGCTATCGACAGCCTGGTGCGCGACCGTAATTTCGCCTATTATCAGCTTGGACTTATATACAAGGAAAAATTTCGCGAATACGAGCTGTCAAGAGAAAAGCTGAGAACGCTTCTTGATAACAAGCCGGAAGACAGGCTTATATTGCCGGCTAAGTACAATCTTCTGAAGGTATATGAGGCCCTGAGCCAGAAGGATGAGGCGGAGATTATGAAAGCCGATATAATCAATAACCATCCCGACTCACGTTATGCCATTATCCTTTTAAACCCGGATGTCATTCTCGAGGCCGATGAGAACAGCCCGGAAATTATCTATGAAGGACTTTACCGCAAATATGAATCTCAGAATTATTCGGAAGTTATCGAAGAATGTGACAAATACATTAACATGTTTGATGGTGAGGCCATTGTGCCGAAGTTTGAATTCCTGAAAGCCGTATCCAAAGCCAGGTTAATGGGATTTGAAGCATATAAAGAGGCCATTAATTACATCGCGCTTAACTACCCGAATAGCCCGGAGGGAAAAAAAGCAGAAGAAATTGTACAAAAGAGTATTCCATTGCTTGAACGAACGGAATTCTACGACGATAGCAACACGAATAGTTTTAAAGTTGTTTACACCTTTAAAAGCCCTTCCAAGGAGGAATTAGAAGATTTTAAGGCCGAACTGGACGACGCTGTAGAGCGTGTAAAATACCTCGAGTTAAAAACCTCTGTGGACCGTTATGACAGCGAAACTATTTTTGTGGTGGTACATAACCTGAAGAGTTTTGAAGGGGCCCAGGGGTTTGGTGAGATTCTCAATGAATATGAGAAAAACAATATCAACAGGCCTTATTTATCAATCTCATCAGCAAATTACCAGATCGTTCAGATCCATAAGAATTTGGACACTTACTTAAAATCAGAATAACATTTTAACCCCGATTCATTTATGTTTTCAGAATCTAAAAAAGGAAAAATGACTCAAGAAACTTCCACGCAGCAAAATGTTATAGCTCAGGACACAAAGATTGTCGGGGATATAATAAGTAAAGGAGCTTTTAGGATAGATGGCCAGGTAGAAGGAAATATCAGGACCAAAGGCAAGATCGTAGTGGGGAAATCAGGTTTTGTGAATGGGACCATCGACGGAACTAATGCTGATTTTGAAGGCAGTTTTTCCGGGAAATTAAAACTATCAGGAACCCTATCCTTAAAATCTACGGCTTATATACAGGGAGAAGTAGAAGTTGGAAAGCTTGCTGTGGAGCCCGGGGCTACATTCAATGCTGTTTGCAATATGAAAGGAGCCGTTAAAGAACTCAATAAGGGTGAACAACAACAAAAACCAACCGAAGAAAAGGGGAAAACAGCTTAAACAGGTTGCCGTACTCTCTGGGATTGCCTTCCAATTGGCAATAATTACTGGAATTGGGGCATTCATCGGGTACAAACTGGATGAGCGATTCCAGACAAAAGAACCTATTTATACCATCTTGGGCACATTTGTCGGATTTGCTTTGGCCATGTACGGCGTTGTAAAGCAGGTTAACAAAATCTCAAAATAGGATGTCGTTTAAAAAAATGAAGACATTCCTTGCCAACCTGGCTGTATTTAGCATTCTTCTTTTTGGGCTGCATGCTTATTTGATTCATCAGTTTTTTGATGGAATTCTTAAGATACCGATCTGGGCAATCTACCTGTTTAATGCAGGGATGGTATTTTTGGTTTATTTCACACTGCTAAGACAGGTAGAAAAGGGCCAGACGAAAGTTCTCTATTATTTCATCGCCCTCACCCTTGGCAAAATGATTCTGGCCATACTGTTTTTAAGCCCGCTTTTCTTGC
>JBFKFP010000015.1:0-27461 GCA_041618535.1 Flavobacteriaceae bacterium | reverse complement strand
TTGAGTATGTCGATGGCAATGGTATTTCGAACACCTGGGGCCAGTTAAGCGCTGCGAATACCACCTCAGCTTCAGTAACAATAAGCGGTGAAGTTCAGCAGATAACCATTACTCTTGAAGATATCTATGACGGAAGCACCAGTGGAAATATGAACATCAGCCTTGGCGCCGTGACATTCTGTGCGCCATGGGATGGAACCGGATGTACAGATTCAGATGGTGACGGAGTTTGTGATGAAAATGACATCTGTCCGGGAGGCGACGATACTGTCGATTCCGACGGAGATGGCATTCCAGATGACTGCGATACGTCCTGCACCAATACAGGAATTGAGCAATTCACTACAAATCCGTTAACGCATAGCGGTGTGGGTTCAAGCTTGTCCAGTTTATCTTTTGCCCCTGGAACCTCCGATATATCATTTACAATTTCTGACTTCGACCAGAAGACCAATGGGAAGCCATCTACAAGATATTCCGAAAGGGTGCAGGTAGAATATGTTGACGGAAATGGCAGCAACCAGACTTATGGTTTATTTGAAGGCACTGCGCCTGTTAATGTCGAAATCTCCGGACAAGTTCAGAGCGTTACTTTAATTCTCGACGACAGTTATGGAGGAGGCACAAACACCCTTCTCAGCGTCACCATCAGTGATGTGACAACCTGTATTGATGGTGTGAGTGCTGCTCCAGCAATTACCAATACATTTAACGAGGAGGCCCATAATGTGATCAGGCTTTATCCAAATCCGGCATCCACCGAAGTTTATGTCAGGTTTGGTTCAACTGTGACAAATGGTAAGATCATCTTCCATAATCTTTTAGGAAAGCAAGTTAAATCGATACAATTCAATGACAGGCAGCAGTTTAAATTGGATATCAGTGGTTTATCTGGGGGTAGACTCTATTTCGTCACCTTCGAAATACCCGGAAGGAATACAATTACAAGGAAATTGATTATCCTGGATTAAATTTTAGTTTTGAAGAAAAACCACCCGATCGGGTGGTTTTATTTTGAATTATTCCAATTTGAAAGAACTCTCATTTTATGTTTTCCGATTTAAATTTTAAAACCGGATAAGGAGCATTGTTGCAAACAGGTGGCATATAGCGAATTAGGCTTAAACATTAATTATTAATCCTCCTCCGTTCTTCTTCCGAACCTGTTTCCCTGTTTCTGGCAGATCTCAGTTCTTTATTTCCGAAGTTTCGGGTATAAGTAAGAAGAAATGTTCTATTGCTAAAATCAAATACGTTCTGAGTAGAGAAGTTCTGATCAGGAAGATTTGTTCCGCCCCTGAACTCAAGAGAATCCAGAAAATCATTAACAGCAAATTTCAGAGTTCCCCATTTCTCTCCGAACTTCTGTTCCAACCCAAAGTTCAGGGCATATATTTCATTATACTTGGCATTTCCAAAAAACCCGGGGCCATTATAAAAACCAGACAACTCTGCCGATAAATTCTCCGATAATTTAAAAGAATGCGAACTGTTGGCTGAAAATATGCCCAGTTTTAACTCTATGAGGTCGTCGTCATAAATGGAGCTCACGGTCTGGTCTACGTAAGTCAGGTTGTTCTGGGTTCGCCACCAGTTGGTAATCTTTACGGGAATGCCTGCAATTATGGAAAAAGTGCGGGTGTAATTTAAATTGGCTGCTTCAAAGATCAGCCTCCCTGTAGCATTGTCAATGCGCTCCTGGAAATTTGCGATTGACGAATCCTGATCGGTATATTGAAAGGACAGAAAATACGACTTAAAATTGATGTCAAACTTGAAGGTCTGAGATATGGCAGGCTGTAGCGATGCATTACCCGATATAAAGGTATTCGGTTCCAGGAAAATGACAAATGGAGCGAGGTCGTTAAAGGTTGGTCGGGTGATTCGTTTGGAATACGACCAATTCATGCTCAGATTATCCGACCATTTGTGATTCAGAAAAACACTTGGGAACCAAATGCCGTATTGCCTGTCTACTACCCTTCCCTGGGTATCCACATCCAGTTTGGAGTCAGTATACTCATATCTCAGCCCGGCTTTTAAGGAAGTCTTTTCACTTATGGTGTAATCCATTGTTCCATACGCAGCCATTATCGACTCATCGAGAACAGAGAAGTTTGTTAATGTGGTGTCATTTATCCATTCCTGATCTATCAAATTATCCACACTCACATTATTTTCAAAATCATTCCTGATGAGTTTTACTCCTGTTTCCACTTTGACCGCATCGCTCAATTCATCAAAATAATCAAGCTTGGCTACCCATGTATTAAGAGGAGTATCCTTACGACTTCTTAAATTTTCCAGCCTGTCGAATTCGTTGTTTTCATCAAAGAATGAATTCTCATAATCGGTTGGATTGTAGAACTCATAATAAAGGTAATCCAAGTCCAGGCTTATGTAATCTTCTTCATTAAAATCATGTTTTATGTTGAAGTTTCCACCGAAATGTCGTAATCGGTTTATTTCGGAATTTGCAAGTAATACCCGTCTTTCAAAGACGCCGTTTATTTCGTCAAAACTGTTATTTAGGGCATCCATAGACCACCGGTTATCAAATCCTGTGAGTATTAACCCGGCGATGGTTTTCTCTGACAGCTGGTAATCCAGGCCCGTTCTTAAATTATGATTACGCTGAGTTGGTTTCCTTTCAGACCTCGAGTTTGTGGAGAATAGATCCTCATTTTCAACAAAATCCCGACTTGTGGAAATTAATTGCTCTCGTTTGTCCAGTCGGAAAGAATAATTCCCGAATACGTTAAGTTTATCGTTCCTGTAATTGAAATTGATATTATCGTTAGAAACAATTCCTTTTCCATATCCCATCGATATTGAATAGGAACCGTTCGCACCTAGATTGGAATTCTTTTTAAGAACGATATTGATAAATCCCGCATTACCTTCCGCATCAAAATTTGCCGGCGGGGTTGTGATTACCTCAATAGATTCTATCGTATCAGCAGCCATTCCATCGAGCATCTGAACCAAAGTAGAGGCGGGAACATAACTTGTCCGACCGTTAATCATAACTACTACTCCATCTTTCCCAACCACAGAAATCAGGTTGTTCTGACGGTTAACAACAATCCCGGGGGATCGTTCCAGCACCTCAAGTGCCGTTCCACCGGTAGAAACAATACTATTTTCAACATTGATCACAAGACGATCGACTTTTTGGACAAAAAGCGGTTTTTTGGCCTCAACCAATACCTCATCCAGTGCCTCACCTTCTGATAAGATCAGGGTCGGCAGATTATAATCAGCGGACAATTCGAAATTTTGAGAATTTGAGCTATTGTAGCCCAGCAATTCCGATTTTATATAGTAATTTCCCCGAGCTATCCTTTCAAAAACGTATTTTCCATTCTCGTCTGTAAGCATCCCTTTGACCAGGCTGGCGTCTTCAGTTTTAAAAAGGAGAACATTGGCAAAGGGAATGGCCCGATCACCAGAATCGGTTACCTCACCGGAAATTACAAATTGCTGTTGAGACCATGATAATGAAGCCACAATAAACATAAGACATGTTACAAGTGTCTTCTTGGTCATTCGTGCTGATCTACAAAAAGAAAGTCTAATTTCAATTGCAGATCTCAGGAGGTTGGTTGAGCCTTTGATGAATCCAAATTACATTTTTTTAATGAACCTTCGAGAAAAAAAATCAATACTTCAACTTCTCATCCTTATCCCAGATACCCCAGTAGGCGCCAACGTCTCCTTCTGCTCCTACTTTCCATGACTCATCAAAGGATGAGAAATAGAACATCTCGATATCCTCTTCTTTAGACCATTTCTGGGCATTCATAAAATATTTCATCGCATTTTCATAAGAGGGAAATGCACCTTCAAGGTTTGTTCCCTGGCTTGGCCAGCCTGTTTCGGTAATAATTACTTTTTTACCCTGTCCTGCCCATTTTGCACGGTGGTACATATCCTTCATGTAAAGCAGTGAGTAATCCATGTCACAACCCTCCCAGAACGGATAACAATTGGCAAGAATTACATCACAGGCCTCTGTTATACCGGGCCTGTCTGAAAATTCATAGTATGCATCCACGTAGCCCACAGGAACGCCCGGGATAGCAGATTTAACCCTGCTGATGAAGTCGAGTAACTCCTCTTCAGTCAGGTCTCCTCTATACATTACCTCGTTGCCTACTGCAGCAATATCCACCAGTCCATCATTTGCCAGCTTGATGAGTCCGTTAATCTCTCTTTCATTGATCTCAGGATCATCGCCCAACCAGGCACCAACAAGAGTTTTTAAACCGAATTCCTTGGCTATTATGGGAATCAATTCGTTTCCGTCTGTACATGAGAATGAGCGCACCCAATCGGTATATGGACTTATGATCTTCATCCGTCTTCTGATCTGCTCTTCTGTGATCTGATCACCCGGTTTCTGTCCCTCCTCGTATGTGCTGAAGCACATGCCGTGGGTCCCTGATTCCAGTACTTTCCTAAAAAGTTCCCTAAGCTCCTCTGTGGATTTTCCCTGATAATCTAAAGCAGCTAATGCTAAAAATTTTTCTTTCCTTTTTGATGACATTTTTAATTGAATTTTAATTGTTCCTTATTGTTCCAGATTCCCCATCTTGCTCCCACATCACCCTCATGGTGTACTTTCCAGGATTCATCGAAAGATGAGAAATAGAACAGTTTTATCGATTCTTCTTTTGACCACTTATTGGCATTGATAAAATACTTCATGGCGTTCTTGGCAGATGGCTGGGCGGCTATATTCACTTCGCCCTGATTCGGCCAACCTGTTTCTGCAATGATCACTTCTTTTCCCTGTGCCGATTGCACGGTTGCATGGTACATCATCTTCATGCTTTGAGCAGACTGATCTATTGAGAATCCCTCCCAAAACGGATAACAATTGATCAGTAAAATATCGGAAGCCTCTACCAGTTTGGGACGCTCGATGAATTGGAAGTAAGCGTCAACATATCCTACAGCTATACCCGGTAAGGCCTTCTTAACACGTTCGATATATTCGATTATTTCTCTTTCGCTCAATTCATTTCGAAGCAGTACCTCATTCCCAACAACAGCGATATCAACCTTTCCTTCCTTAGCCAGGTCGATTAATGCTTTGATCTCTTTCTCATTCTGGTTTTTATCGTTATTGATCCAGGCGCCCACCATGGTTTTCAGACCTCTTTCCCTGGCCAGCTCAGGGATGAGCTCATTCCCGTCTGTACATGAGAACGATCTGACCCATTCAGTGTAGGGTGCAATTATGTCCATTCGCCTTCTTATCTGCTTCTCTGACAGGACATCTCCAACATCCTGGCCTTCCATATATGGGCTGAAACAAAGTCCGTGCATCCCTGATTTCAGGGATTCACTGAAGACACCCCTTATTTCGTCTAAAGACATGCCCTCAAAATCAACCCCGGAATAATCATCCAGCCCGATACCGAGACCTTTAAAGCTAAGAAGCTTCTCAGCCTGGTAGTAAGACAAAGGGGATCTGCCCACAGTCCTTCCTTTCTTCCGCTGTTCAAGTTCTACCCGGATTTCGTTCGCACGTTGTTCTGTAACATCATAATCCTTCATAACCAACATCGCTACAATGGTGCCAGCCATAGGAAAAAAACAAAAGAAAGCATGCAACCCGTCCACAGCCCCTTGTTGATCTGTGGTTGCAAGCTCGGGGTTGAATCCAACTATGGCTATGATGAGGCCACTCAATCCTCCGGCTATTGCGAACCCAATTTTTACCATCCACCAATAGATGGCACCGAATATTCCTTCCCGACGCAAGCCGGAATTTAATTCATCTATATCGATAACATCCGCAGTCATAGACATCATGATGGTGAATAAGCTACCAATACCGAATGAGAAAAATGGAAGAGCAAAAATATACATCCAAGGTTTACCGGGTATAAAAAGAAACCACAACATAATATATCCTATGATCGAAATTCCCTGAGACAACAGAAAGGTATTCTTTTTCCCAATTTTTTTAGACATCCAGGTAACAGTTGGAATTACAATGAACGTAGTGCCTAACGCACCTAAACAACCAAATAATGAAACCCACAGACCACTTGCTCCGGCATCACCATTAAACAGCCGGTAGACAATTACAAAAAAGGTAAGAGCAGCAACAGTATTAAACGCATTAAAGATTAAAAATGTGGCAATACATAGCTTTCTAAATTCTTTCAATTTAAAAGCCTCAACAAAGCTTTTCAGAATCTTTTTAAGACTATTACCAATTTTGGAAATTTTTAAAGGTTCGTAATCTTTATCAAGTGTTGATTCACTTTTAATAAATATTGCAGGAACTATGGCACATATGGCGCATGGAATCGCGACCCAAATGGCGAGTTCTCTTGCAGCAACATCTGCGGATGGGAACCAATCCGGATCATACATGATGACCCAGAACCATGGCGCTATTACCCATGCCCATTGTCCTATCCATTGAGCAATGGCCATGATATTGGTTCGCTCATGGAAGTCGTCACTCATTTCGTAGCCCATTGCCACATAGGGTACACTAAAAATAGTAAGCCCGAGATAGAAGACGATTGACCATAAAAAGAAATACCAAAAATTGTATTCGAGTGAGTTTTCCTTGTAAAGTTGCCACATGAAGACATAGGCTATCCCCATCATCAATCCTCCGATAAATACATATTGCCTGCGTCGTCCCCATTTGGATTTGGTGTTATCGGATATGAAACCCATTATAGGATCAGTGATCGCGTCAAATATTCTGGGGGCGAAAAATATCAAGCCCCACATCCATCCCGGAAATCCCAGATCCTGAACCAGGACAACCATAAAGATCCCAAGAATTGCAGGAAACATTTGATTGGCCAGCATACCTACTCCGAAAGCAATTTTCTGTCCCATTCCTACTTTGTGGCGGGTCGTTGTACTATCCATTCCAGTGCTTTAATTCCATACTTTATTTTGTTATAATCATTTGGTTTAGTGAACTCCCCTGCAATTCTTTCTTAAATAAACCTCAATCCTGTCAACTTCGTTCGCCCCCTCAGGCATATCTGCTTCTTCAAGTCCGGGGTAAGATTCATTATTCTTCCAATCCTGAATAGTTCTGCTAAAGAATTCCGAAGCCAAAGCGTCAGTCTCATAGACTATCAGCTCATATTTCTCTTCCTTATCACCACCAAACCGCGTAACTACCTGCCATTCTCCGTCTCTTTTGTAAGAAGTATTGGTATGGTCAGACTGTGGATAATATTTTTCATCTGATGGTTTCAAAACTACCCAGATATCCTTTTCATGACCCTCCGGATATACACCCATGGCGAGAACTCTGCAATCGACAGAATCTGCTTCCACTGGCGAAATCACTTTAACGGAATTAACAGGGCCTTCAATCTGAATTTTATTGCCTCTTGAAATCTGCTCCATCTGGCTACTAACATATCCCACATCTGAGGTATAACTGCCAAATATGACCATCAGAACCCCAAGTATTCCCAATGGAACACCAATTCTAGGATTGATCAGAGTTTTCTTAGAATCCTTTCTGACAAGGCTACTGATAACCGCCACGCCAATGAGAACAATCCCCACTAAAATGATTAATAATTTTGCTGACATCTTTAATTTTTTAATTCGAAATATTTACAACTTACCTCGCCTTGATTCCAATTCGGCTTTTATCTCCCGTGCTTTTTCTTCGGTTAAGCTGTAATTCCACATGACCATAATCGCTAAAGCTGCCGTAATTGCCGGAATTACGATATCTGCGATTCGCAACTGAATAAGGGTTTCTGCTGTCTGGGTGGCCGCATTTCCATCAAATCCTACCCATTTAAGAACTGCTCCGCCAACGATCAAGGCCAAAGCCTGCCCTAACTTTACGGTCCACCAATATATCGCACCAAACGTTCCTTCCTTCCGCGGCATTCCATTTTCTAATTCGTCCTTGTCGCAAATGTCGGCTGTCATACTCATCATCAGGGTAAACAAACATCCAAGGCCAAAAGCCATCATGGGCAGTGGCAAGAACATCAGAAAAGGATTTTCAGGATTGAAACCCCACCATTTCAATCCGTAGCCGATTATTGAGATGAATGTTGAAATGATGAAAGAATTCTTTTTACCCCATTTATTGGCCATCCATGCCACAATCGGAATCACTAAAAAAGCAGTAATAACAGCAAGAATAGTGGAAAACCAGGCAGGCCAGGTTCCTGCTACCGCATAATCACCATTAAACAAATAAAACAAAATGATAAAAAAGCTGAAAGATGCTACAATTTGAAATCCATTGAAAACCAAAAAGGTAGCACCACATAATCTTAAGAAGGGTTTATGCCTGAATACCTGAACAATCCCTTTTAATAAATTTTTAAAAATCCCGACCAGATTTTTCATTGAAATTTCCTCACGGTTTTCGATCTTACTTGAATCTATTCCTCTGCAAAAAATTGCCGGTAAGACACCAAAGACTATTGCAATCACACCAACTATGATCGATAGTTTTCTGACCCCTTCAGCCTGTGTAGCGAAAATATCTTTATCGGCGATCAAAACCCAGAACCAGGGAACAACCATCCAGGCCACCTGGCCTACGATGTTGGCCAAACCCATAAGTCTTGTTCGCTCATTGTAATCTGATGTCATTTCATAACCAAGCCCGATAAGCGGTGTGGAAAATGTAGTATTGGCAAGAATAAACACTGCGGATATGGTTAGGAAATACCAAAAATTATAATCCTGTGAATTGTTCTCATCCATCTGCCAGAGTAGAATAAAAAGGAGTCCCGTCAGGATAGCACCTATAAAAATAAAAGGTCTGCGCCTTCCCCATCGCGTATTTGTATTATCTGAAATATAACCCATGATAGGGTCTGATATGGCATCTACTATTCTCGGCAAACCACCCAAAAGTCCTGCTAAGAACGGATCCATGCCGAAGGCAGTCAGCAGGAAGAACATAAATATTGCCAGAGCCCCCGGCATTAAATTGTTCACCAGGTGACCCGACCCGAAAGCCGCCTTTTGTATAAAAGGTACTTTGTCCTGGGCAGCTGTTTTGTAATCAGACATAATTATATGTTTAAATTTATTGTTTGAATGGCTTGGGCATCTATGGCGACTTTAAACTCTTTCTCGTCTATAGACAGACTGATTGTTTTTGCCTGTTGATCCATATTCAACAGTACGACTGCAATGGAACCATCCGGGTTCTTGGCTGCTGTTAGCATTATACTTTCGTCCCGGCAATCGAACCCGATCCGCTTTGCTCCGGGTCTTATAAACCTGCTGAAATGTGAAAGGGTATAGTACAAAGGAGTAAAATAAACCTCGTCCTGTTCTAAATCAACAATAACCGGTGCCACACACCAGTTCTTGAACCAGTTAGGTCCACCCTGCCTGTCGAGCACCATATTCCAGTCTATCCATCCATCTACCCAGTTGTTAAGACAACCTATTATATCACGGGCATAACGGTAAACAGGAACATACTTAGGATGCAATGGCTTATCCTTTTCAGGCGCCCAGTCCCAGCCCCAGTCGGTGGCCTCCTTAGACCAATACCACTGGTCGTCTTTCCATTTTGGTACTTCGGCATCAACACAAGCCTCAGATTGTATCAGGTATTTTTCCGGAGCCTTCTGGTGGGCGTATTGGAGGGCTTCAGGAAATATCTCATAGGTGCTGGCATACCAGTGAACTGCCGTTCCGTCAAAATATCTTGAGGCTTTCTCGTCGCGAAACATCTCATCAACCCATTCTTGCAGATGCTCCCTGTTCTGGTCATATCCCAGAACAACAAGTTCCGATTTACCATCAGCCTCAAGTCTGGGCCCCAGGTGATTCACAACAAAATCTGTCATTTCCTTCGGGCTGAAGTGCATGCTCTCCCAGTTACTGTCATTCCCAAGCGGTTCGTTCTCAACAGTTATACCCCAAATATTGATTCCCTCGGCCTTATAGGCGTCGATATACTTTGAAAAGAACAAGGCCCAGGTATCATAATATTCAGGTAGTAATTTACCTCCGGTCCATTCTTTGTTATCCTTCATCCATGGCGGGGCTGTCCATGGGGATGCAAGTATTTTAAACCCTTCATCTGAAATCGCCATGGCCTCCCTGATCATCGGGATGATATCGTCCCGATCTTCATCTACCGAAAAGCTCTCTAATTCTTTGTCATCCTCCTCTGGGGCGTAGGAGTAATTTCCCAGTGAGAAATCGCATGAATTGATATGGGTGCGGGTAAGTGAATAGCGAGCCCCGTTTTCACCAAAATAGGCCTCGAGGATCTTTTCCCGGTTCTCCTTACTCAGGTTATTAAGAAGATAGGCAGAGGCCTCTGTAAAAGATCCGCCGAAACCGGTTATTGTTTGATATTCCTGTTCCGGGAAAATCCTTACAGGTATTTCCGCATCATCCGGAAAAGTTTTGCTATCCAGTTTTGTAAGTTGATTCCCGTTCGCCGAAGTTTCATAAACATCAGCATTTAATTCGTTTGATTTTTTATCACAACCCATTATCCCAATTACGATTAAAATCACATATAACTTACTAAACTTCATCAGAATTTCTTTTTTTTACATTCCAGCCTCGGCAAACATACGGGGGACTTCAACCTGCTTCATGAGTGCATCTTTATTTCCGTTATAAGTCTTTAAAATCTTATTCCCCCCACGGGTAAGCCCCTCAAAAACTCCGCGATCAACCAAATCCCACAGAACGTATTTGGCATATCCCTCTACAGTGAACAGGCCAAAGTGGTTCTCGGAACCTTTTTCGTTATAAGAATCCTTCCAAGGTTCGTCAAAGGCCTCAAAATAAAAGCAGGAAATTCCGTTTTTATCAGACCAATCCCTGATCATATCATAATATAAAGCCTCCTTGTATTCATCGCAGGCCTTTGAGCCTTTCGGGCCATAATAGCCATCTGACAGGGAAGCCCAGCCGGTTTCACCGATATGGACAGGCTTTTCCACACCCAGGCTTTTTATGTATGACACAACACTTTGATATTGCCCTATAGAATAATCTCTTGCACGGACCATAGCGCGTTCAATTTTTTCCAGGTCAGGAAGATCACCCTCCTCCTCAAGAACGCCCCAGAAATCAGGGTTGTAGTGTGTATCGTGCATCGGATAGGTATGCAGGGAAATGTAATCTACTGCTTTTATAAGTTTACTGAGATCTTCAACGTGATACTCGGCGTCTCCTCCTCCCCAGGAGGCAAAGTTATCGGAGCTGGTTATCCAAAGATCCTTTGGAAGTTGTCCTTCAGCCTTTAAGTTTTGTAAGTGATTAACCCATTTCAGGATAACACCGGGTTGCACATAATAACTCGTCGCCCATTTAACCATAGCCTCATTTCCCACGGCTATGACTTTTACAATATCCGGATACTTATTAGTCATCGCGACAGCCCGTTCAATTTCGGCTGTATTACCCTCAATATCTTCGGCGTCATGGTTCGGAGGGTATTCCGTCCAGGCATTCTGGCAATCGATCCAGGCACCCAGCATCACGTACATCTCAAATGAGGAGTCTTCCTGTTTTAACTCATGAATAGCCTCCAGCACGGTTGTTGCATGACGCAGTTTGGTGTTATACGTTCGGAGAATCTTAATATTCATAGCAGCCAAGATCTTCATGTCCTCCTTTATCTGCTCTTTTGTAGGCTGCTCGTTCCTGGTCTTCGACCTGTACCCTCCGTATGATATGGCTAAATAGTCCGGGTTACCTAAAATTTCCTTCGCCGTCAAATTGTGTCTATTTTGATTTTGAGTTTCGTTTTCGGTTTTTTCCTGCTTGCAGGAGAAACATAAAATGAGTGCGCAAGCTACAATAAAAATTGATTTTACAAATTTCATATTTCTGACTTTTATGATCTATGAATCTTAACACCATAATAAAGCATTTAGTCAGGGATTAAATGGGGAGTGAAAATTTGCCAGATCTAAGGCAGAAGGACCGAAAGGACCGTTACAAATATACAACGACCTTTTTCTATCAATCCTTTTCAAATTATTAATGAAATTTTATCAACAGCGTATCTCGAATTAATCATATACTCTCACATAGTCAACATACATGGTTTGTGGGAACACTGTATTTTCGTTTGGCGGACCTCCGAAACGACCTCCAACCGCAAGATTGATGATCACGTAGAATTCGTCGTTAAACACCCATTCTCCAGGGACATCCTCAGGTGTTATCTGGTTATACAGCACGTCATCGACATAAAAGTTGATATAATTGGGTCCCCACTCAATTCCATAAACATGGAAATCGGTGTCAACTCTTTCATTAACAAAATCGTACTCCTTGCTAATTGAAAGTCCTGCATTATAACCAGGCCCATGAACAGTTCCGCTAATTATAGTAGGCTCAGACCCTCGATTTTCCATTACATCTATCTCACCGCATTGAGGCCATCCTACTTCCTCGAAATCACTTCCCAATAACCAGAATGCCGGCCACATACCCTGCCCCCAGGGAAGTTTCATGCGGGCTTCAAACCGGCCGTAGCGTTTCTCAAATAATCCTTTGGTAAGAAGCCTCGCCGAAGTATATTGTGAACCCTCAAAATTCTCCTGTCTGGCCGTTATCCTGAGCATTCCGTTTTCAATGACGGCGTTCTCTGCCCGATTGGTGTAGTACTGGAGTTCGCCATTTCCCCATCCATCAACACCGGTTCCTATGTCATAAGTCCAATTCCCCGGATTGGGGGCCCCATTCGCATTAAAATCGTCCTCCCAAACCAGGTTGGTAAAATTGACCACTTCCTGGGTTTCATCGGTCTCACAGCTACTGAAGATAAATAGCGACAGCGTCAGGACGGTAATCATCAACCAGCTGAATTTCGATATAAAGTTTTGATTCTTATTCTGATTCATTTTCTGTTTATTTCAAATTTATCGTTCTATTCATTTAAAGTTTCAGGGTAATACCCATTTTATCAATCAACAATCTGGATATCATCATAATAATATGTGCTGCCATCCCCGGGAAGGCCTGGAATAAACTCAAAGAAGACAACAATCCTCACGTAGTCAACGGAAGGATTATACACTCCGCTGAAATCCCATTCAATCTCTTCCCACACGTTGGATGTTGTTGTATTGGAATCCAATTCTATTCCGGCAGTGTTATTCTGGTCTTCCAATCTCACGCGAACTGGTATTCCAGCTTTGGGCGACCATACTTTCATCCTGAATTTTTGCGAAGCGCTAAAGTCGATTGGAGAATCCAAATTCAACAAGCTTCCGGCAAAGAACTGGCCTCCTGAGGCCTTAAGTGACCGCACTACTCTTGACGTTGGATTTATACCGCTGGGATCCGGATTTGCATCTACTGAAGTATCTTCCGCTCCTTCAAATCCGATAATGTCATATGTTAATGTGGTAGATTGGAAACCGATAGGCAACGCCACTTCTGTTGCTGCAGAATCATCTACATTCGGTGAGGGATCTATGACCTCTTTATAGTAGTAGATATTGTCAACATAAATATTAGAGATAGAAGCATCCGAAACAAAGAATAACAATCCTAGTTGATCCCTGCTGCCCAGTTCTGTAAATTCCCCCAGTGGTATGTCATAACTCCCCCATTCACCAGAAACAAGGTCAGCACTGTTGATCGTTACCGAACCTGATGTTTCATCATTTCCAACAGAATTGATAAGTACAAGCGTTATAAAGTCCCCCGGATCAACAGGTTCCTGTACATTGATGTCCACATGGAGATGGGTCATTGAAGTGGCATCTATACTGGGGACATTAAGGAAGGTCCCGATTCCGACAAAATTTAAATCGGTGTAGTTTATTACTTCATCACCATTGATATTGATCGGTGGTGCACCCCCCTGGGTGGTCTGACCATCACCATTGAAGAATCCGTTATAATAGTCCACTGGCACATTGGTATATGCATCACTGAATATGGAGATCACATTTACAGGATCTTCATCCGGTATTGGAGCTGGTTGGAATTCTCCCTGGGAATCGACAGTCAGGGATCCTTCTGCGTCAATTCCGGCCAAAGTAGCCGTAACGCTGGCTGTTCCTGCACCCACTACAGTCACTGCTCCAAACTCATTAACAGTCGCAACTGCGGTATTGGACGAAGAGAAATCAAAATAGCCGGGAGCTACGTTCACGGTGACATCCTGGCCGTTTCCTAGGTTAAATGTTTCTGTTAGTCCACCAATATTCAGTTGAGATCCGTTAAAGGTCTGTTGAAACTGATCCTGCCCTAACAAAATCTTGGGCCTGGGCTGTGCAACAGTGCCTAATTTTTCAAATCTGATTTCATCAATCCAGAATGTATAGGCAAGTCCGCCAGTACTGATAGTTCCGGCAGCAAACTTGAACATCCCTTTTTCCTGAACCAGCTTGGCAGGGTCTGGGATAGGTATTATAACCTGGCGCCAATATGTTGACAAGGTGACATTCGCTAAATCCACCGCATATTTATCGCCTTCGAAATCCGTTCCAAATCCAAACTCTACACTGGCAGATGTCGATCCTTTTACCCAAAACGTAAGTGCATCAAAACCTGTGAGATTTCGACCAGCGCCCCTGTCTTTAAAAATGCCCCCTATAAAACTACCTCCGGGATCATTGGGATCCGGGACATCAATTCGAATTGACGATGTCCCTTCATAGGCTACATTATCATCTGTACCAAAGCCAGCAGTATTAGCTCCTTCAGCAGGATCAAATGATATAAAGAATTCATCCGTAAGATTTACAGGATTATCTGTATATACTTCTGCTATACTGGGAAATGTTGCCAGGTCTGCATCTTCGTCAAGATCTCTTTCACAACTCGTAAATATTAGCAATACCATTGCTAAAAACGCTGGAAATTTTCTGTACTTATATGTCTTTTCTCTCATCATTTTATTATTAAACTATTTGCCAAAATTAATATGAACATATGTTCTTATTTCCCATTCCTGTCCATCATCAAACCCCACCGGACTCAGTGGAGGATCTCCAAATTCTGGAGCCGCAAGTGGAGCGTATCTATTCGAAAACCGATCTAAAGAACGCCAGGTACCGCGTATCCCAACTTTCGTGCTGGGTAGAACGAACCAATCAGGTTTACCTAAATTGGTAGAGACATCCAGCATTAACTGGAGTGGAAACGTTAAGTTGAAATCTCTATGATAATCGAAAGGGCCCCAATCGTTAACCTTAACATGTGTTTGAATCTTCATTTTCTTGTAAATCATTCTTAGGTCTCCACCAAATCTGGTGATCTCTCTTTTACTATCACCCAAACCTTGACCATTTCCATAATAGAAATTACCTATAAAACCTAATTCCGGAGATATTTTGGACACCATTCTTGAATGAAGCTCCCATAAGTCCAGAGCGGGTGCTGAATTCGGAAAAGCAAAGAATTGGCGATTCGCAAGGAAACCAATATGAGCATCCATTGCCGTTGGATGATGTCTGTAGACAAAACCGAGATTCATAGCAAATTTGGCATCTTCCGCCCTGTCATTATCCCACTCATACATCCAGGTTCCAGGGGTTGGATCGTACGAAAACAATATCTCACCGGCTGTGGTCTCTCTATTCCATCTTACCGCAAAAGGATCGTCGATAAAATTTCGTAAACGTCCTGGTGCCGAAACATCATTTGGCATCGGATCGATCAATGGCCTTTGCCAAAGGAAATTGGGAGCAACCTGTAATTTGCCAAAAGTATAAGTGAATCCAGTCAAAAAGTTTGACTGGTTTCCGCTACCTGTATCTTTCAATTTCCAGCCAGTAAAGGTTCTGGTTTGATCGGCTCCTCCGTTCGCAACAAGTCCCATTACAGCTCCTTGAGCATACCAGTTGAAACGACCACCCTCATAAGTTAATTTAGCCTTACCACCCCAATTGTCTTTACTTGTAATTTTATCAACAACCACATCACCATTATCATCTACAGCTTGAAATGCACTATCATTGAGTGGGTTTCCAGACCAAATTCCTCCGAGCATTAAACCAAATTTACCAAACTCCCGCTCTACCACCAACGTGGCCCTTTCTGTAGGCCATGCTGGAATTATACCACTTCGAACCTGATTCTGATCTAATACACGTCGACCCGTATCATCGAATTGTAAATCTGTTTCCATATCCCTGTGGTAAATACCTGTGACGTCAAAATGACCTAAAGTGCGCTGATACTTAAACAACATGGTTGGGTTTGCTCCCCACCATAGTTGTGGCCCGAATGCAGCCTTCAATCCGTCGAAACTACCCTTACCATCAATTTCAAGACCTAAAATCTCCCCACCGTAAATATCTAAATTTGGTCCATAGTTCGCTTCAGGATATAGTCCGAAGAAATCGCCTTCATAACCCCAATGATAATGCCCGGTACGATAAAAGCCTCTGAGATCAAAATCTTTGGCCTTCCATTCAAATTCGGCCTGATAGACATTAACCCGGTTTACATCACTTAAAACCACATCCCCTTCATTTGATTTTACAATCAAATCGCGGGATCTGTTTTCATAGAATATTTCGTCTATCGGATTTGTTGCGATATTTCCCACCACGTTAAAATTAACTTCAGCTCTCATGTTCGGTGCGGGGTTACCTTCAACTCCTATAAAATAGGATTGCATATGATCAAATCCGAGTTGATCAGGGAAGGAAAGATTTTCAGTATCTATATTATCCGGTGTGGTTATTAAAGAACCTCCTGTGTTGAATGTTGTAAACCTGGCAGAAAGTTGGCTGATTCTTACAATCTGATTGGAACTACCTTCAAGGGCTGCCTTGTCGCCGCGGGCTTTTAGGACAGCTTCCATCAATTGAATATTGTCAAAATAACTGGTCAGGTCATCGAGGGCGGCACCATCTGCATAAACATCAAATGCGTGAGCTTCTTTCAATGCATAGTATGCTGCACGAGGATATAAGGTATACAGTCCTCTTTCATTCGTAGGCCCCTTGGCACATATTCCGAACCACTCCTCGTTCATATTATTTTGTCCTGGACCTGGTAAATCCCTCAGATAACCACCATTAGACCATGAAGCATTGTTGTCATGGACATCGGCATTTTTCCTGTCATCAAATCCGTACTTCCACCAGCCGTCACTGAATTGGAAAGTAAAACCCCCTATCGAATTTCCGGCTTTGCCCAATCCAGCTGCATTAGCATAAATTTCTTCCCAATTTCCTACCATGTAATAAGCCTGGGATTCCTGATCTTCCTGGTTCTCCTTGGCATTAAAGGCGTCGGCCCCAAACTCAGTGAACATCAGGGGTTTGTCAAGTTTATCCTTAACCACATCAAACATGTCTGTGAATGAAACCCCTCGGTAGGTATTGGTGCCATATATATCCACATCAGGGCATTCCTCTGCTACAATATCGATAAATAAAACATCGCCGTTACATATTGCAACAGGATGGGAGGGGTCCATCGCCTTCATTTTCTTAGCCGCTTCATTCATCAACCTGTACATCGGTCTGCCACGTGATTCTCCGATAAATTGTATCCTTTGTTCATCATCGGGAAAATCTTCGGTTTCCGCACCCTGCCAGAACAGCCCGTAATTATTCTCATTACCCAGCAGATAAAGCAACAACCCCGGCGTATCTTTAAAATCTTTCACAAGTTGGTCTACCTCAGCCATCAGGAATTCCTGGGTTTTGGGATCAGAATAGTCTGTAATGGGAGTCCATACACCGTCCAGGGTAAGTCCATAACGACCAAAGGAATGGTTCAACATGGTGTAAATACCATAATTTTCGTAGATGTACCGTATCCACCTGGCAGGCACTCCTGTATACTGCCGGATCACATTAACACCCATATTCTTCAGAAGCATCATCTCACCGTGAAGACCCGCTTTAATGATGTCATCTGGCTGGCCCCAGAAGTTGGCATTTACTGTATTTGTACCAATCGGTATATAATCCCAGTTCATACCATTTATCATGAGGGCTTCTCCATCAACTACCAGCGTCCACTCACCATTTTCCTTTACGACCTTAACACCTTCCTGGGCCGTGGCCGATATAAAAAATAAACTGATAACTACTAAAAAAAGTTTTTTCATAGTATAATGATTTTCTGTTAATCTGTTTGATTGTAAGCAGGTCTTGCTTAGGGAAAGAAAGGGGTTGACTCGATCATAAATCAAAAGTTCAAGTTAACATATTTTTTATTGAAATTGCTGCGAAATACCCCTACAACACATATACAATTCATCATGAAGCGGATATTAAAAATACACTGATCGGTTTTGAGTTTCAAAGATGAGCTTTCAGCCATTACCAAATCGAATTTCGACAAAACTTCATGGGGCAATTAGCCTTAAATACACATTATGTTGTGGCTATGTTGTGGAATATGTGCTATTTAAAAATATATCATAAACCAATTTGGCTTAGTGGAGGTATGAATGGGTCAATTCCGCTTTACAATTTTTATTTATCCAGAATTTAACGGCCATTTTCTGTAAACTTTTCTATATTCCGACGTCTACAAAAAAAGACTTCGGGAAAAATGGATAAAACCTATTACGATCCAAAGGATTTAAAAAAATTTGGGAAAATAACAGAATGGAACGAAGAATTGGGAAGCAAATTTTTCGATTATTACAATAGTGTATTTCAGGAAGGAGCACTTAGTGCCCGCGAAAAATCATTGATCGCTCTTGCGGTTGCACACACAATTCAATGTCCCTATTGTATAGATGCTTACACGGGCGATGGATTGCAGCGTGGAATAACAAAAGAGGAAATGATGGAGGCCCTTCATGTGGCCGGAGCAATCCGTGGTGGAGCTTCACTGGTCCATGGGGTTCAGATGATGAACAAAGTAAACAAACTGGAAATGTAAATGATAGCAAAATCACTGCATAAGCGACATAGCGAACTGGCAGATGCCGAGCGGCAGTTGGAAATTCTTTCAAATGGTATTTTCGAAGATGGTGAACTCCCGAAATTCAAGGACAAAATAGCGGAGATCAACCAGTTTCCACTGAGGCCAAAAAAGCTTGAGATTCTTCAGATAAATGTTGGTTATATGTGCAACCAGGTGTGCGCACATTGCCATGTGGACGCCGGACCAGACCGAAAGGAGATCATGACAAGGGAAACCATGGAACAATGCCTTGATGTTATCAGTAAGACCGGTGCCCATACCCTCGATTTAACAGGGGGTGCTCCTGAGATGAATCCGAATTTCAGATGGTTTGTTGATGAAGCAGCTAAAGCCGGTATAAAGGATTTCATTGTCAGGTCTAACCTCACAATCATCAAGGCCAATAAAAAATACGCCGATCTGCCTGAATTCTTCCGCACGCATAATATTCATGTGGTCTCGTCCATGCCTCACTGGACAAGGGGCAAAACCGATAAGCAACGTGGAACCGGGGTTTTCGATAAGTCGATAGAGGCTTTAAAAGATCTTAATTCTGTTGGGTATGGCATGCCGGGAAGCGAGCTCCGTTTAGACCTGGTATATAATCCTTCCGGGGCATTTCTACCCGGTGACCAGGCGGCATTGGAGCATGATTTCAAGCATGCTCTTTTAGAAGACTTCGGTATTTATTTTCATAATTTATTTGCTTTGACCAATCTGCCGATCAGTCGTTTTCTCGACTATCTCATCGCATCAGACAACTACGAAGATTATATGTACAACCTGGTGGAGGCCTTTAACCCCGCAGCGGTATCTAACGTCATGTGCACCAATACCATTTCGGTGAGCTGGGATGGCTGGTTGTACGACTGCGACTTTAATCAGATGCTGGGCTTGAAGGTTAACAGCAAGGTCAAGCATATCAGTGAATACAATGAAGAACTTCTTCAAAAACGATTGATCACCATCTCACAACATTGCTACGGATGCACAGCAGGAGCAGGAAGCAGTTGCCAGGGCAGTCTTAAATAATGAAATTGAAAATAAATTATATCCTGATCTTTATTTTCCTAAACCAGACTTATGGTCAGGGAACCTTTGATCAAATGCTTGAATCGTTCAATGACCAGACCGTTCCCTACGTAACCGTTAAGGAACTTGCCGGTTGGTCTGATGTTCTGATACTGGATACAAGGGAAAAGAGAGAATTCGATATCAGCCACATCAGGAATGCTGTTTTTGTGGGTTACAAAACTTTTGACATCAAAACTATTTTGCGACATCATCCCGACAGGAACAAGCGAATTGTTTTGTATTGCTCGGTCGGTATAAGGTCTGAAGATATAGGTGAAAAATTGATCAAGGCCGGCTACACCAATGTCTACAATCTGTACGGTGGAATATTTGAATGGTTCCAGCAGGACCAACCCATATTTAATTCCGAAAATAATCCGGTCAGCATAATTCATGGTTATCAGCCCAGGTACGCGAAATGGCTTAACAGAGGTCTCAAGGTATATGAATGACAGATTGCTTATCGTATTTACAAAAAACCTGATTGAAGGTAAAGTGAAGACCAGGCTTGCAAATTCAATTGGAGCCAGTTCTGCCCTTAAGGTTTATTCCCTGCTCCTTGATCACACCAAAAACATATTAAAAGATTTGGATGTCAACATGCGAGTTGGATACTCGGACTTTATTGATGAAAATGACGGATGGAAGGCTCCCCCTATTCTAAAATTCGTACAGAGTGGATCCGAACTCGGAGACCGCATGAAAAATGCATTTTCAGAAGGATTTAATGATGGATATGGAAAAATTGTTCTTATAGGAGGAGATTGTTTTAACCTTGAAGGCCATCATATCATTACGGCCTTTGAAGCACTTGAGAAAAATCAGTTCGTGTTCGGTCCTGCCCTGGACGGAGGATATTATCTCATAGGAATGACCGTTTTAAATGAACAGATATTTAGAAATAAACAATGGGGAACAAATACGGTTTTGGAGTCGACGCTGAAAGATTTGGAGGATGAAACAGTGTTTTTACTTGAACCCTTGAATGATATAGACACCCTGGAGGATCTTGAGGGTTGCAGTGCTCTGTTAAATAGAATAAATTCGAATGATAAAATACATTAATAAAACCGTTGAATACCTGCGCGAGCGGGACATCGGTGAGGCTGAGATCGGGATCATCCTGGGAACAGGCCTTGGCCAGCTGGTTGATCATATCGAAATAGAAAACCAGATCAGCTATAATCATATTCCCTATTTTCCTACTGCCACCGTTGAATTCCACAAGGGAAAACTGATATACGGCAAGATTGAAGGTAAAAAGGTAATCGTGATGCAGGGCAGATTTCATGTTTATGAAGGCTATACGCTGAGAGATGTGACCTACCCCGTAAGGATTATGGAGAAGCTTGGTGTCAAGGTCCTCCTGGTTTCCAATGCTTCAGGCGCTATCAATCTCGATTTTAAGAAAGGTGAGTTGATGCTTATTGAAGATCATATAAATCTTCAGGGCAGTTCACCGCTTGCCTTTAAAGGTGTTCAAAAACTTGGGGAGCGATTTACCGACATGAGTGAGCCCTATGACAAGGATATCAATTCCAGGTTTAAGGCTATTGCCCATAAATGTGGCATAAAGCTCCACAAGGGGGTTTATGCGAGTGTAGTGGGGCCACAGCTGGAGACCAGGGCTGAATATCGAATGTTGAAAATCTTAGGGGCAGACTCGGTTGGAATGAGCACGGTTCCGGAGGTTATCGTTGGCAACCATCTTAAATTAAAAGTAGCCGCTATTTCTGTTTTAACAGATGAATGCGATCCGGATAATCTTGACCCTATTGACATAGATGATATTATCGCCATGGCTCATAAAGCAGAGCCTATGATGATAACACTCTTTAAAGAATTGATTAAAACCCTGTGAGATGAGTTATTTAAACGTTACACACGATCTGTATAAAGAAGCAGCACTTAACCCGGATGTGGGACTATGCTGCACCACTAATGCGATTTGGGAACTTCCCGGGCTAAAGATCCCCAAATTGATGCAGGAGATGAATTATGGCTGCGGAAGTACGGTTCATGCAAGGGATCTCACCAATAATCCTAAAATGCTTTACGTAGGTGTTGGAGGTGGAATGGAATTGTTACAGTTTGCTTATTTTAACCGGAATAAGGGAGGTGTTATTGGGGTGGATATCGTGGACGAAATGCTGGAAGCCTGCAAGAAAAATTTCAAGGAGGCCGAGAATTTAAACCCATGGTTCAAAAGTGATTTTGTGGATCTCAGGAAAGGGGATGCGCTTCACCTGCCTCTTGAGGAGGAGTCGGTTGATGTGGCTGCGCAGAACTGCCTGTTCAACATATTCAAAGAAGAGGACCTGAAAAAGGCGATCAAAGAGATGTACAGGGTCCTCAAGCCACACGGAAGACTTGTGATGAGCGATCCCGTCTGCGAACAAAGCATGAATGATGATCTTCGAAATGATGACAGGCTCCGGGCCTTGTGCCTTAGCGGAAGCATTCCCTTAAAGGACTATGTAAAAATGCTGACCGATGCTGGATTCGGCACCATAGAAATAAGGGCGAGAAAACCTTACAGGATTTTAGATCCAAGGCATTATCAAACCGATGAAATAATTTTTATAGAATCGGTAGAGGTAGCTGCCATCAAAGATCCAATGCCAGATGATGGGCCGTGCGTGTTCACCGGAAAAGCTGCCATTTATTTCGGGACAGATGACTTTATCGATGATGGCAAGGGTCATATCCTTTTAAAAAATCAGCCGCTTGCAATTTGCGATAAAACAGCAATGGCTTTGAATTCATTAGGGCGAGATGATATATTTATCAGTGAGTCTACCTTCCACTACGATGGCGGTGGATGCTGCTGATATGGAAATTGTTTCATTATGGAAAAGTATCTTGATATCATTAAAAATTCTTATTCCGGCTATTGGGACTACGTTCTGCAGGAGGTGATGTTCAAAAATTACTGGGATAATTATTTTTACGGGTTAATCGGTATCTCTTTGATTGTATGGATCCTTGAAATGGTATTTCCCTGGCGAAAGGATCAGGCCATTTTCAGGAAGGATTTCTGGCTGGACACCTTTTATATGTTCTTCAATTTTTTTCTTCTGAACCTTATCGTATTGATCGCATTGTCGAATACAGCTGCTGAACTATTTAATGATATACTTGGAGTCATCGGGCTCAACCTCGCAGATATTCAGCTTTTTGATGTGGATGAATTACCGCTCGCAGCCGGATTGTTCATATTTTTTGTGGTCTCCGATTTCGTTCAATGGAATGTTCATCGCCTTTTACACCGGGTACCCTTACTTTGGAAGTTCCATCAGGTACATCATAGTGTAAAGGAAATGGGATTTGCCGCTCATCTCAGGTATCACTGGATGGAGCCGGTGGTCTATAAGTCGATTCTTTACATCCCAATCGCACTCATTGGCGGATATGATGCCCAGCAAGTGGCTGTAGTTCATTTCTTTGCTCTGGCCATTGGCCATTTAAATCATGCCAATCTCGGTTGGGACTACGGTCTGCTGAAATACATTCTGAATAATCCGAAAATGCACATCTGGCATCATGCAAAGGTTTTACCTGCGCGTGTAAGGTATGGGGTAAATTTCGGACTTACTTTAAGTATCTGGGATTATCTTTTTAAAACCGATTATATTCCCTCTGACGGGAAAGACATTGAACTCGGTTTCCCCGGGGATGAGAATTTTCCACGGGATTTTGTTCACCAGGAATTATATCCGTTTGGCAAATCATGAGAGCAATTTTAGTCATATCATTCATTTTATTCGCTTCCTGCGGCGGAGCCTCTTACACTTCGTCCTTTATGGCCATGTCCGAACAGGAATTTAATGCCGAACTTCCCCCGAACACATATAACAACACCATGGAAGAGCAACTAGAGCAACTGGAAGATGAGGACCTCAACCTGGATATAGCGAGTACGGTCTACTCCCCTGTGGAATTGATGAGTGCTGAAGAGATTGAAGCGCGATATGCAGAACAGGCCGTGGCCCCTGTTAAACCTGATTTTGATCACAGTGCATGGGATAAGCTTCTGAAAAAATATGTTTCTGTAAATGGAAAGGTAAATTATAAGGGGTTTAAATCTGAGTGGGAACGGCTTCGTGCCTATATAGATGAACTGGGGCAAAATGTTCCGGGACATAAAGACGATAAAAGTTTGGTCTTAGCTTACTGGATCAATGCGTACAACGCCCTAACTGTAGACCTTATCTTAAGACACTATCCTTTAAACAGCATCAAGGATATCGATCAGCCATGGAAGCAGAAGAACTGGCAATTGGGAGAGAAATGGTACGATCTTGATGAAATAGAGCATAAAATCCTGAGAAAGATGGACGAACCCAGAATTCACTTCGCTATAGTTTGTGCGTCCTTTTCCTGCCCGAATCTTCTGAATGAGGCTTACAAAGCTGAAATTCTTGAAAAACAGTTGACAAGGGCCACCAGGTCATTCCTGGCAGATCCTACAAAGAATAAAATCACTCCCGAATCTATAGAGATTTCTAAGATCTTCCAGTGGTTTAGCCAGGATTTCAAGCAAAATGGCAGCCTGATCGATTTTCTAAACCGATATTCCCAAGTGAAGATTGCAACCAACGCTAAAAAGCGGTATAAAGATTATGACTGGAGTCTGAATGAATAAAATTTCAATCATTATTCCGGTCCTGAATGAGGAGAAGACCCTTCCTGTTCTTCTTGAAAAACTACCCTCATTATATGATCCTGTGAACATCTCTCAGACTATTGTTGTTGATGGCGGCAGCACTGATTCAACGGTAAGGGTCTTAGAAGGCAGAAATGATGTCTTACTGCTGCATTCAGGGCCTGGAAGGGCAAAGCAGATGAATGCCGGTGCCAGTGCGGCCGGTTCAGATATCCTTTATTTTCTGCATGCCGATTCTGTTCCGCCAAAACACTTCGATGCCCTTATTTTAGATAAAGTCCGGAATGGAAATCGAGCCGGATGTTTCAGGTTAAGATTTGATTATGACCATTGGTGGCTGAATCTTGCGGGATGGTTGACCCGGTTTAACTGGAAAATTTGCAGAGGAGGTGATCAAAGCCTTTTTATTAAAAAATCACTTTTTGAGCAAATGGGAGGCTTTGATGAAGCCTTCGGCATTTACGAGGACAATGAAATGATTGGCAGACTATACAAGCGAGATGAATTCACTGTAATCCAGAAAAGTATAACTACCTCAGCTCGTCTTTACAGGGAAATTGGCATTTGGCGCCTGCAATATCATTTCTGGAGCATTTATCTTCGGAAATATTTTGGGGCCGGACCTCAGGAATTGTCCCGGTATTATAAAAAGCATATCTCTCAATAACTGCCAAAAGTTTCCCTGATAAGAGCCTCAACTGGTTTTTTCTGAGGAGTAAAACGGGTATTCTCATCGGGATTGATCCATTTACTGTCGTGAAACCATTTCCAGATAAATCCCCCGGCAAACCAGGGTTCATCCCAGAATTCCTCGAACAATGCCTGGGTGGCATTGGTTTGAGCCTGATGATTAACACCTAGTAAACTGCGATCAGAACGCCATGGCTCCCGCGCGGCATAGTCCAGGCTCCTGTACCCGAACTCGGTGAATAGAATTGGTTTTTTGTATAAATCGACCATCTTTTCAATTTCTGGCTTGAACTTTCTCCATCCTAAGCGACAATCCTCCACAGTTGGAGTCTTATTCTCACTTAGTGGGAAATAAGCATCTATCCCGATCAGGTCCAGGTCCTTCCAAAAAGGAACCCTCTGGTACTCATCCCAATTTGAAGCGTAGGTCAGTTTTCCCGAGTAAACCGCCCTAATTTCAGCAATCAGTTTATCCCAAAAGATACCTCTGTTCTGCACGAAAAGGTCTAATTCGGTCCCGATGCAAAAAATCTCGATTCCAAGCGATTCGGCAAGCCTGGCAAAGCCAAGGATATAACTTGAATAGGTTTCCTCAAAAACATGCCAATCTTCCTCATTATTCATTTCAATCTGCCCGGTGTACTGCCCATGGGATATCCAGAGCTGAGGCTTAAGCATGATTTTGATCCCCGACCGGTTCAAGGCCTTCACATATTGCGTCACACCCTCGGGCGTCTCTCCGAACCATTGACGGTCCCAGCTGTAATGTACTTCAGGATTATTCAGGTCTCGAATGAATCCGAAAGGCATGATGGCAGCATAATTGGCATTTATATCAACAACCGGCTCTACATGGGCCTCTACAATGGAATCTCTGGAAGCGACAAAGCTCAGCCCGTTGATCTTTTCAACGGCAGGCGGCGTCATGCTGCACGAGTTGAGCAGCACCAGAAAAAGGATTTTAATTATCCACTTCATGCTCATAAATAATGTTTAAATTTAAAAAATCCCTTTAGCTCTGTCAGGAATTTAACAGTCTCCCCGACAAAATAAAGGTCATTGATCATTTATATGGAACATGTCGTCATAATCGGAAATGGAATATCAGGTATCACCGCAGCACGGCATATCCGTAAACAGTCCGATAAACGAATTACCATCATTTCCGGTGAATCAGATTTCTTTTTTTCTCGAACTGCCCTTATGTATATCTACATGGGACATATGCGTTTTGAGGACACAAAGCCTTATGAGGATTGGTTCTGGGAGAAAAACAAAATATACCTTAAAACAGGTTGGGTTGAAAAAATAGACGGTAGGAATAAGGAACTTCATTTATCGGATGGTGATGATTTGAAATTTGATAAACTCATAATCGCCACAGGGAGCAAACCCAACAAATTCGGTTGGCCGGGCCAGGATTTAAAGGGTGTTCAGGGATTGTATCACAAACAAGATCTGGAGTCTCTTGAAATATACGCTCCCGATAATAAAACCTGCAGAAGGGCCGTAATTGTTGGAGGGGGACTAATCGGGATTGAACTTGCCGAAATGCTTAGCAGTCGGAATATCCCTGTTACCTTTCTTGTTCGTGAAAGCAGTTTTTGGAATGGCGTGTTACCCGTGGAGGAAAGCGCCATGATCAACAGGCACATAAGGAATCATCACGTCGACCTCAGGTTAAGTTCAAACCTGAAAGAGATCCTTGCAGATGAAAACGGCAGGGCCAGGGCGGCAGTTGTGGCAGAAACCGGGGAAGAGATCGCCTGCGATTTTGTTGGATTGACAGCCGGAGTGTCCCCCAACATCGATTTTATAAAATCATCAGACATCGAAACCAATCGAGGTGTCCTTGTAAACAACTTCCTTGAGACGAACCTCCCCGACATTTATGCCATCGGGGACTGTGCCGAGCAACGTAAACCTATAGGACAAAGAAGGACTGTAGAGGCCGTCTGGTACACCGGACGAATGATGGGAGAAACCGTAGCTCAGACCATCTGTGGAAACAGGACGCCTTACAGTCCCGGGCATTGGTTTAACTCGGCAAAATTTTTTGATATCGAATATCAGACCTATGGCTGGGTCTTTTCCGAAGCTCGTGAGAACGAAGTCCATTTCCATTGGCGGCATCCGGATGATACGAGGTGCATCACAATTGCCTATGACA